>JANQPS010000814.1 GCA_028285365.1 Thermoanaerobaculia bacterium
AACCTCGACCAGCCGCTGGCGCTCCAGTACCTGTCGTGGATCGGCAACTTCGTCCTCGGCGACATGGGCTACTCGTTCTACTACGCGCGGCCGGTCAACGAGCTGGTCTGGGAGCGCCTGGGCTACACCTTGCTCATCTCGATTTCTGCCCTGCTTCTCACGTGGCTGGTGGCTCTTCCGATCGGCATCTTCTCAGCCGTGCGGCAGTACTCGATCGCCGACTACGGCTTCACGACTCTTGGGCTGATCGGATTGGCCACGCCCAACTTCCTGATCGCACTCATTCTGATGTACCTCGGCTACGGCTGGTTTGGCGTGAGCTTCGGGGGCCTGTTCTCGCCCGAGTACCTCAACGCACCCTGGAGCTGGGCCCGGCTCGGTGACCTGCTCGCTCATCTCGTGATTCCAGTGATCGTGGTGGGCACTACAGGCATGGCCGTCGCCATGCGCCAGATGCGGGCCAACCTGCTCGACGAGCTCAACAAGCCCTACGTCACGACGGCGCGGGCGAAGGGTGTGCCGCCGCTCAGGCTCCTGTTCAAGTACCCGGTCAGGATCGCCATCAACCCTTTCATCAGCACCGTGGGACTTCTGTTGCCGGCTCTTCTTTCGGGAGAAGCCATCGTCGCGGTCGTGCTCAACCTGCCGACGACGGGCCCGCTGCTCCTGCAGGCCTTGCTCAGGCAGGACATGTATCTCGCGGGCAGTCTCATCATGCTGCTGAGCCTGCTCACGGTACTGGGCATGCTCGTCTCCGATCTCCTGCTCGCCTGGGCCGATCCGAGGATTCGCTATCAAGAGTCCTGAGGCCATGTCGCCTCGCCGCGCTGCCTGGCTGAGATTCCGGCGACACCGCGCTGCCGTTGCGGGTGCTGCGGTCCTCGTCGCGCTGTACACCGGCTCGTTCTTGTGTGAGTTCCTCAGCCCGTACACGCCGGAGCAACGAAATGTCCGCGCGCTCAATGCGCCGCCCATGAAGCTGCGCTTTGTCGACGCCGACGGACGATTTCACTGGCGACCGTTCGTCTACCCCTTGCAGATGGAGGTCAACGACGACACGTGGATGAGGGAGTATCGCGAAGACCAGAGCCAGCGCTTCCATCTCGAGCTGCTCACCAGAGGCGAGCCTTACGAGCTCCTGGGCCTCGTCGAGCTCGATCGTCACCTGTTTGGTATCGCGCCGGACAGTCACGGGTATGTGCATCTCTTCGGAACCGACTCGCTCGGCCGAGATCTGTTCAGTCGGATCGTGTACGGGGCCAGAGTCTCTCTATCCATCGGTCTCATCGGCGTGCTGCTGACCCTGTTTCTGGGCGTACTCCTAGGAGGTTTCGCGGGCTACCTCGGCGGCGTGTTCGACACGGCGGTACAGCGGGCTACCGAGGTCCTCCAGTCCATACCGACTCTTCCTCTGTGGATGGCTTTGTCGGCCGCCCTGCCCGCGGCATGGTCGCCTCTGGCCGCCTACTTCGGCGTGACGGTGATCTTGTCGGCTCTGAGCTGGACGACTCTCGCCAGGCAGGTTCGTGGCCGGTTTCTTTCGATGCGCGACGACGACTTCGTGACCGCCGCGCGGCTCCTCGGCGCCAGCGACACCCGTATCGTCTTTCGCCATATGTTGCCGAGCTTTGCGAGCCACATCATCACGACTGCGACTCTCGCGGTGCCCGCAATGATCCTCGGAGAAACTGCGCTCAGCTTCCTGGGTATCGGACTCCGCTCCCCGATCGTCAGTTGGGGCGTGCTCCTGCAACAGGCACAGAACTATCAGGTCATCGTCATGACACCGTGGCTCCTGCTTCCGGGTGCCTTTGTCGTCGTAACGGTCATCGCGTTCAATCTGGTGGGAGACGGTCTGC
>JANQPS010000822.1 GCA_028285365.1 Thermoanaerobaculia bacterium
GACCTCGAAGCCTCCGAGAATCGACTCGAGGTGCCGGGCTACGTCCAAACAGGTCCGATCTTCGAGAAACGGACCGACGATCTGAATGCCGATCGGCAAGCCGTCCGAGCTCTTGCCGATCGGCACGACGGTCGACGGGAGGTAGACCACACCCACGAGGCCAACCCAGTGGGTCTGCTCCCAGTATGGACGAGACTGACCGTCGACCTCGATCGTTCGCACCGCCTGGGGCTCGCTGTGATCGTGAGCAATGGCGGGCACCGGCACGACCGGCAGCAGCATGACGTCCCACCCCTGGAAGAACTCGTGCCAGCGTTGGCGCATCTGCAGGCGTCGCTCGTTGGACCCGAGCCAGGAGCGGTGGCGCTGCGAGTAGTTCCTGCGGACCTTGCTGATCTCGTCGTCCTTGCCTTGCGACTTGCGCGCCATCTCTTCGATCTCGTCTCGGGTCGTGCCACCGCACATCGCGGCTCCTAGCAGCTCACTGAAGGTCTGAACTCCCTTGTCGAAGGTGAGCTCCGGGCGCGCGTCGTCAGCAACGGTGGCGCCGTTTTCGGCGAGTGCGCTCGCGGCACGCTGGAGAAGCTTCAGGCTGTCGGCAGAGATCGGACAGCTCTCTTCCTCGAACCACGTGGCGATGCGGTAGTCCTCGAGGCGCTCGCGACGCGGAGCCGGCAGATCGAGCGAATACGCGACCTGGTGCCACTCGTCAGGCCCCGAGAGGATCTCGAGGCCCAGCTCGAGATCGGCAACACTTCGCGCCATGGGACCGGCAACGGCGATGTCGGCCTGCGTGAGGGTTCCTGGCGGACCCGGGATCTGACCGATGGCCGGCACGATGCCGTAGCTCGGCTTGTGACCACAGATGCCGCAGTGCGCCGACGGGTTGCGAATCGAGCCGCCGATGTCCGAGCCGAGCTCGAGCGAGGTGTAGCCAGCGGCCAGGGCCGCAGCGGAGCCCCCGGACGAGCCTCCAGGTGTGCGCTCGACGTTCCAGGGGTTGTTGGTCTGACCGTAGACCTCGTTGTAGCTCTGCACGTCTCCGGCATAGATCGGCAGGTTGGTCTTGCCGAAGACCACCGCGCCCGCATCCTTGTAGCGAGCGACCGGGACGGCGTCTTTGTCGGGCACGAAGTCGGCGAGCTCCGGGGCTCCCGACGTCGTCTTGAGCCCCTCGGTCATGAACGAGTCCTTGATCGTGATCGGCAGCCCGGCTAGGGGTCCGGTGTCGTCCCCGCGTGAGCGCGCCGAGTCCAACTCCTCGGCTCGGGCTCGAGCTCGCTCGATGTCGAGTTGGACCACGGCGTTGAGGTCACCGTCGCGCTCTTCGATGCGCTCGACCTGATGGTCCAGCAGCTCACGAGCTCCGATCTCTCCAGAGCGGAGCTTGCCGATCAGGCTCGTGGCCGATTCATAGTGCAGCGTCATGCCATGTCCTCCGCGGTGTTTCAGCGTGCCGTCTCGATCGGCGGGTCATGAGTCTCGCTCGTCAGTCGTGAACGTGCTCGAGAAATCCCAGCAACAGCTCGTTGATCTGCTCGGCGCGCTCCTGTTGAATCCAGTGACCACTCCCGTCGAGGATCTCCGACTTCCAGAGGTTTGGCAACGTCGACGGGAACCGTTCGATGTTGGGCGCTCCCCACACCGTCGGTCCATCCTTGGATCCGCCGACGAACAGCGCAGGGATCTCGATCGGACGACCATGGAAAGCCGCAAAGTCCTCCCAGTCGCGATCGACGTTGCGGTAGCGATTGAGCGGTCCGCGAAAGCCGGAACGCTCGAACTCGGCGACGTAGGCATCGAGGTCGTCGTCGGTCAGCCACGTCGGCGCTTCGTCAGGGTAGCTGAAACGGTCCTTGAGCTGGCCACCGCGTGCCACCGTAGCCATGCCAGGTCCACTGTGATCGGCGTCACCGGACGCCGAGAAGTAGAACCCCAAGAGCCAACGCCTGACGTCTTCCTCGATCTCGGCTTCGGCCCGGCCGGGCTCCTGGAAGTACTCGATGTAGAACTCCTCCTCGCCGCCAAACTGCCGAAACGCGTCGAGCGGTCGCAGCGAGGAACGAGCGGCGTACGGGACGCTGAGCCCGGCCACTCCCTTGAACAGATCGGGTCGCAAGAGCGCCGAGTTCCACACGATCGGAGCACCCCAGTCGTGGCCGACGAGCGTCGCGCTGTCAGCACCGAGTGCGCCGACCAGCTCGACGACGTCGCCTACGAGGCAGACCATGCGGTAGGCGTCCACGGCGTGCGGCTTGGATGAGCGGCCGTACCCCCTGACGTCGATTGCAGCTGCTCGATAGCCTGCCTCTGCGACCGCGGGCAGCTGACGTCGCCACGAGTACCACGACTCGGGAAAACCGTGAACGAAGAGAACGAGCGGGCCGTCCCCCTGCTCGGCAACGTGAATGCGATGTTCGGACAGTGCCACGGTATGGTGCTTGATCACTGAAGTGTCTCCTCAGGGTTGTCCGTAGGTCCGTAGAAGGTCGGCAAGGTCTGAGTTCGCCAGGCAAACACCTCGGTGCCGGCTCGTCGTCCTCAGTCGCCCGAGACGCGAGCAGCGTCCTCGACTCGATCGCGGCCTCTCAGACGACTCTCGACCTACTCAGTCACTACAGAAGTCGAAAGGCAGGTCCTGGTCGATGGCTTCGTCGAGACGATCGAGGTAGTCGTCGCGACTGATCTCGCGCGCACCCAGACTCGCCAGATGGGGCGTGAGGAACTGCACGTCGAGGAGCCGCGGCGAACCGGCGCTCGCCAGACTCTTTACGAGTCGCACGAGAGCGACCTTCGACGCATCGGGGAGATAGTGGAACATCGACTCGCCAGCGAAGAAGCCACCCAGCGAGACACCGTAGAGGCCTCCGACCAGTGCTCCCTCGTGCCAGGTCTCGATCGAGTGGGCCATCCCGAGCTGATGGAGCTGGCAGTAGGCGCTGATCAGTCGCTCGTCGATCCATCCGTTCGGTCGGCGAGGGTTGGCGCACTCGCGAATGACCTCTTCGAAGGCGCGATCGATGGTCGTCTCGTAGCGCCTGACCGAACGTCGCAGCGATCTCGAGACGACGAGCTCGTCGAGCTCGATGATCGCTCGCGGATCGGGCGACCACCAGGCAACCGGACCGTCCAGCTCGAGCGGCATCGGGAAGATGCCCTGAGAGTAGGCATCGAGCAAGGTGGCGGGTTCGAGATCGGCGCCGAGGCCGATGATGCCATGCTCATTGGCCGTGGCGGCTGGCGGGAAGAGCCAGGTCGGAGTGGTCGCCTCGTCACCCTGCACGAGTCAGCTCCCGCTCCACCCACCGTTCGAGGACCTCAGTTGGCTGCGCTCCCATCAGGACCCCGAAGGCGCCCTGCATGCGATACGCCGGTGCGCCGCCAGCGCCGTTGTCCAAAGCCTCCGCGTGATCGTCCAGCACCTGCTGGACGAGTCTCGGATCGTCGGATCGAGGCTGCTCGTTCGCGGGGAGGCCCGCATCGTCCCAGAGACTCTCGAGATTCGCCTCTGTCGTAATGTCGCGACTCTCGACGAAGTAGGCCCGAAGCAGGCGATCGTGGAAGCTCGCAGCGCCGGTGGTGTCGAGCTCCAGCGCGCGCTTGTACCAGACATGCGGAGGTACGCTGTGTGATGGCGGGCCCTCATCGCTGTGCCAGGGTCGAAATGCCGCTTCCGGCTCTTCCGCAGCCGGCCTCTGCCAGCTCCTGGTGTACTCCCGGAACTCTCCCAGCGTTCTCCTGCCCGGCGCCGGTGACGGCCGGAGCAGAAAGCTCTTCCAATGCACTTCGAGACGGCTCCCAAGTTCTCGTTCGACGCGATGCAGGCGGACCGCCGCAACCCAGCACCACGGTCAGAGGTAGTCGGAGTAGACGATGAG
>JANQPS010000871.1 GCA_028285365.1 Thermoanaerobaculia bacterium
AACATCATTGGAGCATGGGTCTTGGACGCATCGTGCGCGTCCGGAACCGTGCCTTTTGCCGACTCTTCTTTTGGCGTCCACTGGTAGGCACCCGCCGGACTCTTGGTGAGCTCCCACTCGTAGCCGAAGAGGTTCTCGAAGAAGTTGTTGTCCCACTTGGCCGGTTCCGTCGTCCAGGCGCCTTCGAGACCGCTGGTGATCGTGTCGGCTCCCTTTCCGGAACCGAAGGAGTTGCTCCAGCCGAGACCCTGCTCCTCGATGCTGGCACCTTCCGGCTCGCGTCCAACGTAGTCGGCATCACTCGCCGCTCCGTGCGATTTGCCGAAGGTGTGACCGCCAGCGATGAGGGCTACCGTCTCCTCGTCGTTCATCGCCATACGCGCGAAGGTCTCGCGGATGTCCCTGGCCGCAGCCAGAGGATCCGGCTCCCCATTGGGGCCTTCCGGATTGACGTAGATCAGACCCATCTGCACGGCTCCGAGTGGTCCTGCGAGCTCACGGTCGCCGCTGTAACGCTCGTCTCCCAGCCACGTGGTCTCGGGACCCCAGTTGATGTCTTCCTCGGGCTCCCAGACATCCGCGCGGCCGCCACCAAAGCCGAAGGTCTTACCACCCATCGACTCGATCGCGCAGTTGCCGGCCAGGATCATGAGATCGGCCCACGAGATCTTGCGTCCGTACTTCTGCTTGACCGGCCACAGCAGTCGGCGCGCCTTGTCGAGGTTGGCGTTGTCCGGCCAGCTATTCAGCGGAGCAAAACGGTGGGTACCCGTTCCCCCGCCGCCACGGCCGTCCGCGATCCGGTAGGTGCCGGCGCTGTGCCAGGCCATGCGGATAAACAGTGGTCCGTAGTGACCGTAGTCCGCCGGCCACCAGTCCTGCGAGGTGGTCATCACCTCTTCGATGTCGGCCTTCAGTGCCGTGAGGTCGAGGCTCTTGAACTCCTCGGCGTAGTCGAACGACTCATCCATCGGGTCGACCAGGGGTGAGTTCTGGTTGAGGACTCTCAGGTTGATCTGGTTGGGCCACCAACGTTGGTTGGCCGAGCTACCGGTCGACGAGGGTGAGTGACCGATCACGGGACACTTGCTTGCACTTCCTTCCAAGGGGGTATCTCCTAGTCGCTATGGTTTGGTTGGTCAGTTGTCTTGGCTGTCAAAGTTCGTTTGGGTTGGTGAGACCGAACCACCGATTGGGAATCCGCTGCGGATGAAGACGGCCTGTGGCCACCCTGGCTCGATTCGTCGAAACGTCCGACTCAGTGCCTGTCGGCTTCGGAGACGACGCACTCAGGGCACCGCCCCCAGAAGATGACCTCGGCCTCGTCGATCTCGAAGCCCGAGTCGTCCGCAGCGTTCAAGCACGGTGTGTCGCCAACAGCGCAGTCGACATCCTCGACGCGCCCGCAACCGCGACAGATGAGGTGATGGTGATTGTCACCAACCCGATCTTCGAAGCGCGCCGGCGAACCTGCCGGCTGAATCCGCCGAATGATCCCCTTGTCGGCGAGCACGTGGAGTGCATCATAGACCGCCTGCCTCGAGATCACCCCTATCTGGGCCTTGACCTCTCGAGCCACGTCATCTGCGGTGGCGTGCGGCTGAGCCGACACGGCACTGAGGACCGCAATCCGCTGTGCGGTGACCTGGAGACCGTGTTGACGGAGTTGTTCGGCAGCATCATTCACGACGATAGCAGTATCGGTCTGATTCTGGATCTTGTCAAGTATCGGACACCTTGGACATTGACACTGGAATCTATTGCGGATAAAACCGCACTATGCGAGAAAAGCCGCACAAGGGGATCACTGAACTCCCGCTGTCCAAACGAGAGCGCGAGGTGATGGACATCCTGATCGAGGGCGGCGAGCTCTCGGCGGAGGACGTCCGGGCACGGATGGCCAACGCCCCCGGCAACTCCGCGGTCCGCTCCATCCTCGCCAAACTCGAAGACCGGCGCCTCATCCAGCACCGCGGCCAGGATCTGCGCTACGTCTACAGCGTCGCAGCCCCGCCCGAGCACTCTCGCGGCTCGGCCTTGTCGCGCCTGGTGAGAGTGTTCTACCGCGGGTCGCCCGCCGAGGCTCTAGCCGGCCTGCTCGATCACTCGGCCGAGCAACTCAGCGACGAGGACCTCGACGAACTGGCCAGGAAGATCGCCGCCGCCCGGAAGGCGAAGTGAGCGAGCACAGGGAGAACCGAAGACATGAAGACCTGGTTTGCACTCGAGCTCCTCTGCGCAGCACTCGTCTCTCTGGCTCTCGTCTCCAGCCGGCTGGAGATCAGTCGATCAGCCGCTCTGCGCCATGCGTTGATCGCTTCGAGCCTGATCGCCGCCCTGCTGCTGCCGCTGTCGCTGCTGATGCCGCAATCCTTGACCGTCGCGGTTCCCTGGCAGCAGGCGGCCTCGACGCCAACTCCCGAAGAGTCCTTCTCTCCGATTGCCAGCTCGGGAGCGAAGCGAACACTGCCCGAAATGGCATCTGGTCTGGCGCCCGAACTCGCACGACGACCGGCCCAACCGACCTCGAGAACGGACGCTCACTACGCACCTGTCGACCTTGCGGCACGTGCCCAGGCAGCAGGTCCCTGGCTTGCCGCCATCTATGTCTCGGGTCTGTTACTGACACTGTGGCGATTGGCCCTGTCCCTTTGGGCCGTCCGCAGACTGACCGAGAAGGCTTCAGTGCTCCCGCCAAGCAGTCGGTGGCACCAAGCTCTACGGGATATCGATCCGCTTGAGCCCCAACTCCGTTCCCGAGTCTCGCTACGCCTGAGCAACTCGCTCCAGTTCCCGGCGACCTGCGGACACTTGCGACGCGTGATCGTCGTCCCGAGCAAGAGCCTCGATTGGAGCGTCGACCGTTGTCGCGCTGTCCTCACCCACGAGCTCGCCCACATCCAACGTCGCGACTGGCTGCTCAACATCTGCTGTCGACTGAGCTGCGCGGTGCATTGGTGCAACCCTTTGATCTGGTGGGGATGGCGCGAGATGCGCGAGCTGGCAGAAGAAGCTTGCGACGACGCCGTCGTCATTCGCGGAATCGACGCTGACAGATACGCGCGAGATCTCGTCGAGACGGCTCGTGCTGGCCGGTTCGGCCGAGGTCACCAGCTGAATCCACAGGCGCTCGCCCTGTCGATCGTGGGCCCACTCGGACTTCCCAGACGTATCGACCGTCTGACCGAGGGAGAGCTCGACCGGGGTCCGCTGTCCAGGAATTCTGCCGTCGCCATCTTTGCCCTGGTCCTCGCAACGAGCCTTGCACTGGGCTCGGTCCGACTGGTCGACGCACAAGAGGTCCCTGACGACCAGTCGAGGGACCTGGCAGTCGAGCGCACCATCCGTGCAGCCGAACGCGGAGATCTGAGAGTGGTTCGCGAAGAGGTGAGAGAGCGCGTTGCGGTCAACCTCGCCTCACCGGGAGACGGCACCCTGCTCATCGCGGCAGCTCGCAACGGACGCTTCGACGTCGTCCACGATCTTCTCGACCGCGGCGCCGACCCGAACCTGATCTCCGAGGGCGACGGCTCACCACTCCTGGTGGCTGCCGAGCGCGGCGACCTGGAGCTCATGACGTTGCTCCAGGAGCGTGGTGCTCTCGTCGATCGCGAGGCTCCGGGTGACGGCAACCCTCTCATCGCTGCAGCGCGCGCTGGCCAGCGCGACGCGGTCGCACTCCTGCTCAGCTGGGGAGCCGAAGTCGACTTCATCGTCCTCGGCGACGAAACTGCCCTGATCCAGGCTGCAGGCCACGGACATGTCGACATCGCCACGATCCTCCTCGAGCACGGCGCAGATCCGAACCTGACCGTTTCGCGAGACTCCGACGGACGTCCGCTGCAGGACGGCCCGAGGTCACCGCTCGGCGTTGCACGAGAAGGCGGCCACACCGACGTCGTACGCCTGCTCACGAAGCATGGTGCAAGATGATTCGCCGCCGCCTCCTACCCCTTTTCGCGCTCAGCCTCGCCGGTTGCGCCTTCGTCCAGGTGGCTCTCGCCGTCGATCCTGAGTGGGCAGAAACGTGGCGAGCCGACATCGCGCTCGTCGCCGAGCAGCTGCGAGAAATCCACCCCGACCCGTTCACGAAAGTCGATCCCGCAACGTTCGATGCCGAACTGGCGCGGCTCGTCACCGAGCTCGGCGAGCTGGAGCATCACCAGATCGTCACCAGGCTCGCTACGGCCATTGCTCTCATCGGGGACGGCCACACTCGCCTCACCCTGCCGCTCGCCGATGGCGTCGAGTTCTTTCAAGGCCACACCCCCACGCCGCGCTCGTCAATACCCGGCCTGGGCTTCCGAGCGTTCCCTCTGAGAGTTGCGATCGTCGACGACGAGCTCTTCGTGCACAAGGCCGCTCCCGAGCACGAGGAGCTGCTTGGCGCGCGCATCGTCAGCTACGGCAGGCTGACGCCCACCGAAGCCGTCGACGCCGTCGCGCCAACGGTTCGACGAGACAACGACCTCCAGCTCCTCAACCTCCTGCCCGACCATCTCGTTCTCGCCGAGCTCCTCCACGCAACCGGCGTCACGGCGTCGACGGAGACGCTGCCGATCGAAGTCATCACCCGAGATGGAGCTCGTCGTTCTACCGTGCTGAGGCCAGCTTCAGGTTCGCCGAACCTCATTGCTGCTGGACCCGAACTCTCGGAAAACGCCCCGCGCTACCTGCGTCAGCCGCAAACTCCCTACTGGTACGAATGGCTGCCCGATCCAGGAGTCGTCTACTTTCAGCTCAACCAGGTCGGCGGACCCGAAGACGAAACTCTCGACGTCTTTACCGATCGGCTCCGAGACACGCTTCGCCAGCATCCCCGGGCGCCCTTGATCATCGACCTTCGCCACAACCCTGGCGGCTGGTACGGAACGGCCAAATCCCTCCTGCGTTCACTGCTGCGACGCGACCTGTCTCACGAAACCGGTGGGCTCATCGTGATCACCGGTCGAACGACGTTCTCGGCCGCAATGATGCTGGCTGTCGACCTGGAGAAGCACAGCAACGTCTTGTTCATCGGCGAGCCGACCGGCTCCTCGCCGAATCATCATGGTGATGCCCGCCGCGTCGTCCTTCCAGGTTCAGGCCTCACCGTGAGGATCTCGACGCTGCACTGGCAGGCTCACCCGTCCGACCGTCGCCAGGCGATCGAGCCACATCTCGCCATCCAGCCCTCTTGGCAGGACTACCTCGCTGGTGGTGATCCCGTGCTCGACGCGGCCCTCGCCATTGCTACACCAACGAGCGACGCGGCAGCGCCAGCCGGCACCTGGGCCGGCTCGATGTCGTTTCCGCAGAGTCAACCCGTCGAGTTCTCCATCGAGCTGACACCGGCTTCCCAAGACATCGAAGCGACATGGCGGATCCCGGCCTTCAGCTCCGAGGACATCTCACTCCAGGACGTGAGCTGGAGCAACGGCCAGCTGAGCGCTGGGACTCCATGGCAAGGCGGCAACGTCCGAAAGATCACTCTGGACGCCGAGATGCGGCATGGCTACATGGTCGGCACGGCGAGCCTGAGCGCAGAGATGGGGACCGAGCGCTTGCCTTTTGTTCTGAAGCGCGCGGAGTAGACAGAGCACGAGCCGGGTCGGAGGCTCTCGAGCAGAACACTCTCGCTGGCCACAACCTCCTCGCCGAGGTCCGTCGACAGCGCTAACATGGCTCCAAAGTCATGTCCCTCGATCCAGGCACTCGTCTGGGCCCCTACACGGTCGAAGAGCTCCGCGGCACCGGCGGCATGGGTGAGGTGTATCGAGCGATCGACACGCGACTCGACCGGTTGGTGGCGATCAAGGTCCTACCCACCGAACTGGCGACACGTCACGACTTCAAGCAGCGGCTGACTCGCGAAGCCCAGGCCATCTCTCGTCTTCAGCACCCAAACGTCTGCACTCTCTACGATGTCGGCGCGACCGACGACATGAACTACCTCGTCATGGAGTTCCTCGAGGGTGAAACTCTCGAGACGAGGCTCTCCAAAGGTCCGCTGGCCATCGAAGAGGTCGTGACGATCGGCTCAAACGTTTGCCAAGCCATCGAAGCAGCTCACCGCACCGGCGTCGTTCATCGAGACCTCAAACCAGGCAACGTGATGTTGACTCCCGAGAGCGCCAAGGTGCTCGACTTCGGGCTGGCCCGGTCCTCCAACATCAGCCAGCAGCGGGACAGCCGTGCTGAAACTGCGCTGCAGATCACGCGTACCGGAACGTTGGTCGGCACATTGCCCTACATGTCTCCTGAACAGCTCAACGAAAGACCGGTCGACTCGAGAACGGACATCTGGGCCATCGGCTGCTTGCTGTTCGAGATGGCGACCGGGCAACAACCGTTTCGGGGCAGCTCACGAGCGAGCCTCATCGGTGCAATCCTCAAAGACGCACCACCAACTCCCTCATCAATCACCCGACTGAGCAACGGCGAGCTCGACGACATCGTCGACAGATGTCTGAAGAAGGATCCCGATCGGCGATGGCAGAGCGCGGCCGAGATCGCCGAGAGTCTCGACCGAATCGCGCTCTCGAATCGGCCTCGATCACAGAGGAGACCTTGGAACAGGTTTGGCGTCGCTGCAACGACCGCTGGACTTCTACTCGTACTCCTCTTCGCTTTCCTGGCCTTCGAGGGCCGCCCGCCCGATCCAGAAGTCCTTGATGCCGACGTCGACATTCCTGCTGAGCATGCGCTGCTGGCACCTCTAGTGGTCTTTGACCTCGAGAATCCGAGCGAAAGCCCCGAGTACGACGTGATCGGCTCTGCGATCGCCGAAGAGATCATCGAGCTTCACGGCGCGAGCCGACCCGTGATTCCGCTGGCAGCGTCTCGGGCACATCAGGACAAGGAACCGTGCATCGCGGCCGCCGAGCTGAGTGGCGGCTACGTCCTCACTGGAAGCCTGGTGCCGGCCGACGATCAGCTGCGGGCTCGAGGATCACTCATCGCGTGTCCTGAGGGAGAAACGATCTGGGACCAGAACTTCGACAGTCCCGTGACTGACACCTTCCAACTGGTCGATCAGATCTCTGGTCAGATCTATCGTTCCCTGGCTCCTACGCTGAAGGCCTACCAGGACGGCTACGCGCGCGACCGCCTCAAGCGCGGGAACCGATGGTGGCACCACATGCAGGCCACACCCGAGGACAACCGCATTGCGCAGAGACTCTTCGACTCCGCGCGCGACGAGAACCCGGAAATCCCATTGCTCTGGGCCCATAGCAGCAACCCCTATTGGCAGGCTCTGCTCTTTGGCTGGGGGGACCCTCAGCTCCACGTACGCGGCATGCTCAGCAACGCTCAACGGTGCCTCGACATCGATGCGAACGATGCGACGTGTTTGGGAAACCTGGCCTGGGCCCAGCTCTACTCGGGCCAACGGGAAGAGGCCATCGACTCGATCTCGAGAGCGGCCGACATGGCTCACAGAGACCCGTCGAGCCTCGCGCTGCTGGCATCCGTGCTGGCAATTGCCGACCGACCTGACGAGGCTGTCGAAATCCTCGACGAAGCACTCGCTGGACTCACCAGTCCAACGGCTGCAACCACCGAGATCGGTCGTGACTCCCTCTACGCTCAGCAAGCCCTCGCCCTCTTTTCTGCCGAGCGCTTCCCAGAAGCTCGTGACTCGGCCCGACAGGCGATCTCACTCCAGCGAGGCGTCGACCCGTTCAACACGAAAGGTCGTAGCCTGCTGCTCCTCACCGCGAGCCTGGCGCACCTCGGAGACCTCGAAGGCGCCACCGACGCCCTGAAACGGATTGAGAGCTCGGAGTTCCTACCGACGCGCGAAACGATCGAAGTCATCTACGGCGGAAGCGACTCCAACCTTGTCGTCAACCTCATGCACGGACTGAATGTTGCGCAAGCTGCCCTGGAGTCACGAGAGCAAAGGTGACTGACAGCGGGCTTGTGCTCGCTCCTGGGGTTCGAGCACACTCCAGTTCTGAACCCCGAAGCACTACATCTCGGGCACGATCACTCACGCTTGACGCGAAACGATCTCGGCGGAAGCACGATCTCGGAGTCCGGGTCGTAGTAGTCCCAGAGCGAGCTCTTGGTCGATTGGCCTTCGAATGCCAGCAGCGGGCGGAACCGGATCTCCAGCGTCGCTCGACCCCGATCGGGGTAGACGTACGCCAGGACTCTGTCTTCGTCGACCGACCACTGACTCGCCCAGCCGCGCGAGGCGCGCAGGTCGTCTCGATCGACCTGAACACCCGGAGGAAGGCCGATCTCGGCAACGAGCATGCCCCCGATACCGGCCCGCGAGATCTCGGCTCGACACTCGACCAGCTCACCAACCCTCAGTCGCGGTCGTCCGCAGTCGACGTCGAAGCTCAAGCGGTCGCTTTCAGCTCGACCCCTGACCGAGGACCAGGGCACCCAGGTCGAGGTGGTCGACTGCACGAATACCGGTCTCTCGGAGGCCATCCGCAGTGAGACTGGCTCACCTGGCAGGGTCGGCACCTCGAAGACGAGCCGTCTCGGCCCACCTCCAGACGGTCGGTTCGAGGGAACCGTCAGAAGGCGCTCGCCAACCTGGACTTTCAGAACCTCTTCGCCGCCGCTACCGTCGGCAAAACGAGTGTGTTGGTCCACACCGCCAAGCGTTCTCGACAGAGCTCGCAGCGCCTGCGCGGTCGCCTGCGTCGTGCTCCAGGCGCCGTCCAACAGCTTGTGCTCCAGCAGCCAGGTGGCGCCTGCCCGAGCGAGCTCGTCGTGACCCTCGAGGAGGGACAGCAGCTGCACCGCAAGACCGGTGGTCTCGATCCGACCGGCAAAGTCACGACCCCAAAAAGGAGTCGTGCCTGCCAACGGCCACGAAGCCTGGGCATCCTCTCGCTCGACCCACGACGCCAGGAGCTCGCCAGAGCGTCGGGCCTCGTCCGCTTCACCGAGGGCGAGCGCAGCAAGACCTCTCACCGAAGCCAGATAGGGCTCCGCCCGGTCCACGTCGAGCTCGGTCTGGCGCAGACTCTCCAGGACGGACTGGCGCAGAGTCTCCCTGAGCCCTTCCTGCTCGTCGCGTTTCATCTCCTCGGACGCATCCAGATAACGAGCCAACGACCACGCGACGAAGAGTCTTTGTCGCCGATCTCGCCGCAACATGGCACGGTTGAGGCTCCCGCGGTCACGCTCTGGCGCGACACTGTGCTGGTGCTCGGCGAGCCACCGCGCGAGGTTCGAGGCCTCCCGCTCATAGCCGACGACGTAGTCACTCGCTCGCTCGAGGAAGTCCAGCGCGTAGGCGCTCAGCGCTATGTCCCCGATCCCCCCTGGCCAGTAGGCGACACCACCAGGACGAAAAACGTCCGAACCGACCCCCCTCGACCTGACGATCTGCCGCGCCGCGAGATCGACGTATCGTCTCGCCTCTGCAGTCAACTGCGGACGTGTGGATTTGTCCTCACCGAGGAGCTCGAGGGTCAGGAGGCTGCCATGGGCCGTCGAGAGAATCTGCTCCATGCAGCCGACCGGCCTTCTCACGAGACCTCGGACCGCATCGACGACATGGTCCATCAGGTCTACGTAGACCTTCATCTCGACAGTCGTCGGTACATCGAGGACCTGGCCTGGGGTCGACAGATCGACCGATGTGGTCCCCTCTATTAGGCCACCCCAGGTCTCGTCCAGCCGGTAGCCGTCGGGCCTCACGGTCAGCTCCTGCTCCAACGAATCTCCCAGATCCCCATCAGAGTCACGAACATCGACGGTCACCGTGGCTCCCCCCGGGCTTCGAAAGTGCGTCTCGAGATGAACCGTGTCAGAGGAGCCGATGTCGTAGAGAGCGCCTTCTGGACTCGATAGTTCGACCCCCGCCGCGCGCGCCTGCCAGTCCAGGTCTCGGGACCCTTCGCTCCGGTTGCGCACGTGCACAGGCAGTGACAGCTGATCTCCCGCCGTCACCCGATTCGGCCACCGGGTCTCGATCCACAACGGCAACCGCACCGGGATGGTGGTCGTTGCCGTGCCCAGTCGACCATCGCGCGTGGACACGATGGCCGAGACGTTCCAAGACGTCACGTCGTCGGCGAGAGGAACCTCGATCTCCGTCTCGCCGCGCACGAGCGACTGCTCTGGCACGAAAATCAGCGTATCGCGAAAGTCGCGACGGACGGGGGGTGTCACCAGCTGTGTGCGGCTCCGGTCACCGTCCGGCACGACCGCTCCAGCCGACACCGAATAGGTCTCGACCAGCGGCGCCTCGGAAGTCACGGTGATCGTCTCCTCGGAGGCTGGGAGCATCACCAACTGAACCGCATTGGACGAGTCGGGGCGGACCTCGATCTCGGTGGCCGCAGTGGTAAACCCGTCGAGTTGAGCCATCACCACCACTGGCCCCGCCGGCCAGCGCGAAAAGGCGAATCGCCCCTCTTCGTCGGAAACCACGGTCGCGGTCTTGTGCAACCCGCAGATCTCGACCGTAACTCCAGGCAGCGCAAAACCCTGCCCGTCGATGACCACACCCTCCACGGTGCCTAGAGCACTGTGCGGAATGTCATCGGCCCACGGTGACGGACGGGTGCGAAGACAACCGAGGCGGGCCAGAGAGAAGTCGTCTTGCGTCCCGCGTAAGCCATCGTGTCCGCTCGAACGGAGATCGACTGCACGCGGCGCACCGGTCGCCGAGGTGCCGATCCGCTCGAAGTGGGGAAAGACGGGTTGGCCCCAAGGGTCATAGATCGACTCCAGGTCCAACGATCTCAGAACCGAAGAGAACGTCAGTGACAGCTGCTCGTCGTCGCTAGGCCACCCAACGTCGTACATTGTGGTACGTAGGCCAGCCTCGATCTCGGTCACGAGCGCTCGCGGTAATCGATAGGCAATCGACCCCGAGCTGATGCCCCTGGTCTCTGCATCTCTCCCCTCCGACGCGAGCTTGAGACGCGTGCCCTGACGCGAGCCGCTCCAGCGAAACGACACCGGATTCGACCACGGGTCGAGCACGCGATGCCCTTCGACCGTGAGCCCGAGATCTTCCGGCCCGTCGTCGAGGAGATCGAGAAAACCAGGCGACAGCAGCTGCCCTTCTGCAGGCAGCTTCTTGCCGGAGCTGACGAGCTCGTCCAACCAACCCTGGAGCGCCTTGTCGAGCGCCCGAAAGCAGCGGTTTCGAAAGCGACCCGCGACGAAGTCGTCGACGGTGCCCCAGGCGCGATCCAATCCTGCCGACTCGACAGAGAGCTCGCACACGGTCGAACCCCAACCTGTCGGTCGTTGGGGCGAGAGACTTGCACCGAAGCGGTAGCGAGTTCCCCAGGGATCGGAGGCAATGTCGTCGGACGGGTCGACTGAAGGGTCGGCCGACGAACGAGCACGGTTCGACGTCGCCCGATCCAACAGCTGCCTTGCAAGCGTCTCCTTCCGGCTGTCGAGGACATCGCGAGCCGAAAGAGACTTGAAGGACGCACTCACGTGGCGTGCGTCCCAACGCTGGAAGTGCGCGCTGCCCTCTCGCTGGATGTCGTGAATCGGTGAAGCCGTCGTGCGCTGGAAACCGAGCCACGACGACTGGCTCAAGAGAAGCGCCGCGACCGGTTCCAGGGCGAGACCGTTCGGGCCAACGATCTCATCTGGACCCAGCTCCGAAAGACGCTGGAGCGTCCACGGCCCGACTGCAGCGCTCCAGTCGGGGCCAATGTCTCGGAGGAACGGATCTTCGTCGTACCCGAACCGAATCCGCTCGAGCTCGCGCAGATCCGCATCGACCGCAACCAGACCGACGACGGCATCCTGGTCCTCGGCGTCAGTGCGAACTCGCAGACGCGCTCTGGCGCCAGGACGATACTCGGCTTCGTCCATCGTCAGCCAGACGCCGAGGTCCTGCTCGACTGCTGCCGAGGAACCGAGCACGAGCACGCTTGTCGAGCCCGCCACGACGGACGGGTCGAAGTAGGCCGTGGGCCTCGAGTTCTGGTCGAAGGCAAAAAGTCTCAACACTCCGCTCCATTCCGGCCGCGGCTCGAAACGGACGGTCCGAGGCTGACTCAGCTCCGAGATGGTCTTCACCCCGACACGCTCAGAGCCACGCTCCGACTGGCTCCACAGTTCGAGGCGCACGCCCGAAATCGCTTCCGCATCCTCCGAGCTCGTGCCTGGCGCCGACACACTCAGGATCAGCGGACTCCCATGTCGAAGGAACGTCGGCGCTCGCATTGCGATCCTGGAACCCGAAGGGGTCCCGACCCAGCCGTTCGACCGACCGCTGAGTCCATCGCGACCACGAGCCATCAGCGAGACGCGCCCGCCATGCGCGAAGACTCCGGAGTCGGTCCACGTCACGTCTCCCACGCCGAACTCGCCCGTCTGTGCTCCGCCCACGACAGGGCCGACCTTCTCGGTGATCGACCCGTCTTGGGCCTGCCATACCGACACCGAGCGGATCTCGACGTCGCAGCTCATCGGAGCACCGTCCGCCTCGAAGCAGGTCACCCAAGCCCGGGGCAACCCTTCCCGATCGACCTCTTCAGCCGTCCTCAGGTACACGTGGATGGGATCTCGACTGATGCGTAGCGTCGCCTCACGCCGCTCGCTGGCTGGAGAGTCGGGATCGTCGACGACCACACTGAGCTGGACATCGCTGTAGTGACTACCGCTTCGCTCGCCAAGAGTGTCCTC
>JANQPS010000879.1 GCA_028285365.1 Thermoanaerobaculia bacterium
TGCTGGGTGAGACTCCCAATACTCTGGACGGCATTCTCGAAAGTGCTCCGGTTCCAGAGCCTCCAGCCGCCATCGCCAGCGGACTGCCCGCCGACCTGATTCGTCGTCGGCCGGACTTACGCCAGGCCGAGCGTGCCGTCCACGCCGCAACGGCTGACGTCGGCGCCGCCATTGCCGAGCGTTTTCCTCAACTGTCGATCGGTGGATCCCGAGGCTTCGAGTCGGGCAAGCTCTCCGACCTGCTCGAGTCGGCCAATCGCACCTGGAGTCTCGGGCCGCAGCTCTTCGCACCCGTCTTCCAGGGTCGCCAGCTCAAAGCCGGAGTCGACGCGTCGAAAGCGCGACTTCAAGGTGCAGAGGCCACCTACACCCTCGCCGTCCTACGCGCGTTGGAGGAGGTCGAGAGCCTACTCGTAGCCTACGAAGAAGCGCGCAACGCTCGCACGTCGCTCTCCCTGGCTGCCGAGGCCAGCACTTCGGCTGAAGAGTACGCCGAGGTGCTCTACGAAGAGGGACTTCGTGACTTTCTCGTGCTGCTCGACGCCCAGCGAGTTCAGACGGCAGCCGACGATGCGCTGGCGGTCGCAGAGACCAACGTCGCGTTGCAGGCCGTGTCGCTGTACCGCGCACTTGGCGGCGGCTGGCAGGTGCTCGAGGACATGGTGGCTGAGGGGCCGTCGACTTCGCCCTAGCTGACCTCAGGCGAGAACCGGGTCGGCTCCGTAGAGACTCGGACACGGCCAAGGCTGACTTCGAGGCGACTTTATGATGTAGTTACATCACGATGTCTACCCAGATGCCGGCCCTCAAATCTCCCTGCGTCTGCACGACGGTCCGAAAAGCCAACCGCGCACTCTTCCGCTTCTACGAAAGCGCTCTGGCCGAAAGTGATCTGAGCGTCGTCCAGTTCGCGATCCTGCGATCGCTCGAGAAGAGTGGTGACCTGCCGCTGTCTCGAATCGCCGACGACCAGGTCATGGAGAGAACATCGCTCTATCGCACCATCAAGCCGCTGATCGACGCGGGGGCCGTCAAGCTGAGAGACGCTGATCGCGGCAAGGCAAAGATTGCCAGCTTGACCCGTCGGGGCCGGCGCTTGATCCAGCAGACGCAGCCCTACTGGGAAGCGGCTCAGCAGTCCGTCGTTTCGAAGATCGGGGCTCGGCAATGGGAAAGGCTGTCGAGCGTCCTCCTCGACGTTCCGGAGCTCTTGCAGTCGTGACGACGCCTCCGAACGACGGTCTCGTCAGTGACAGGCCCACAGGGAATCAGTCGTGAACCGGAGGGCATACGTAGCCTGGCTGGCTCTCGGGGTCATCTGGGGGAGCAACTTCATCTTCATGAAGTGGGCGGCCGAGTACATCACTCCCATGCAGATCGTTCTCGCCCGCGTCGTGTTCGGCTTCTTGCCGGTGCTCGTGTACGCACTGGTCAAGCGACAGCTGAAGGTCTCCCACCTCAGACACACGGCTCACTTCATCGTCATGGCCTGCCTGGCTTCCGCGATCTATTACTACGGCTTCGCCCGAGGAACGTCACTGTTGCCGTCCGGAATCGCTGGCGCCGTGAGCGGAGCGATCCCGCTCTTCTCGATGCTTGCAGCAGTGATCCTCCTATCCGAGGAGACGTTCGATCGGCACCGCGTGCTCGGCGTGGTGATCGGCCTGCTCGGCGTGATCTTGATTGCGCGACCCCAAGAGTCAGACCCCTCGTTGGGTTCGATCGAAGGAGTGACCTTCATGGCGGTCGGATCACTGAGTCTCGGCGTCTCCTTCGTCTACGCACGTCGAATCGTCACCCCACTCCAGCTCGGTGCAGCGGCGATGACCACCTATCAGCTGGGGTTGGCGTGCCTGATCCTCGTTCCTCTGACCCCGCTCGACGGAGCGGCCGACATCTTCGCGGACAAGGTCGCCAGTAGCGGATTGATCGTAGGACTCGGCCTGCTGGGCACGGGATTCGCCTATGTCATCTACTACTTCATCATCGACAGACTCGGCGCCGTCGGCGCGTCGTCGGTCACGTACATCCCACCGGTCGTCGCGCTCCTGATCGGCGTGTTCCTGGTCGGCGAGTCGATCGACTGGCTCGACTGGATGGCCGCGGGCCTGATTCTCGGCGGGGTCCTGATGCTCAACAGGCGACGGCCCGCCTCCGAGTGAAACAACTGTCGACCAGGAGGCTCGAGCCGCGTGCCACTCGGGAACGCCAGCCTAGCGGCAGCCGCGGTTGTCTGTCGGCTCCGCCAAGGTCCGACAGAACGACGCGCATTCTGTGCACATGCAGAACTCGCCTCGCTCGAGTGCAACAGCGCAGTGCCCACCGCTGGCTCGAGCGATGTCTTGCCCGCAGAAGGTACAGTCTCGTGCGCCGCCGACCGTGACCGCCCCGTCTGAGTCCCGAACACAGTCCGAGCATGCGAACGGTGTCGGCAGCCCCAGCGATCGTGCTCGCGGGCGACCCGAGAACAGACGCCGGTGCTCACTCTCCGAGCGACCGCAGAAGGCACAGCGCGCGCTACCTTCAGGACTCGGCGAGGTCTCCTCGAGTCGAGCGCTCTCGAGGCCACGCAGTCGTGGTCGCCGTCGTATTTGCAGTCGTGTTGTCATCGCGTTGACGGGGTCACTTCCTGAACAGAACGTGGGCCCACGTCACGCCCCGCTTTCCCGGCAACTGACTCGGCTCGTCACGCACGTCCACGACGAGTGTCAGTCCGCGGGCCCGTGCCTCGTGACACGTGCGATCGACGTCGACAGGAAACACGTTGCGGCCGGCACCGGCTGGCCCGTTGCGTAGCGTCATGGCCAACGCCCCAGCCGGCGCCAGGAGTTGCGCCAACCGCGCCACGCACTGAGTTTGTTCGCCTCGATCCAAATGGTGATGCACCGCCGACGCCAGAACCCAATCGAACACAGCATCAACGCCTAGTGAGCCGAGAGGCGGAAGAGCATCGTTGACCCAGACGATCGACGACGAGGCGTAGAGCTCCTGACCTGTGGCACGCAGCTCGTCGCACGGCTCCACTGCCACGACGTCGTGGCCAGCCGCGGCCAGCTCCGCGGCGTCCCGACCGATCCCAGCACCGACGTCGAGTATGCGAGCTGGACTCTCCGGAAGGTGATCGAGAAAGTGACGGTGCAGCTGTGTGAAATCGACCGAGCGAGTGGCGGCCGCAAAACGGTCGACGACCGCTTCGTAGCCAGCCGTGCCACGCACACCCTTCATGACGCACTCGGGGTGGTCACAGGCCGGTCGGCCCGGGGTCCAGTGTTACTCGTGAACTCGATCGGCGTAGGAGTCACCGGTGATCATTCGCATGACCTTCCCGTCCTTCTCGACGAATCGCACGATCTCCCCGACCGGGCCGCCTCCGGTGGGGGCGACGAAGCGGAAGGTGCCGTCCCCAACGGGCTCGAGTGTGAGCGGCTCACCAATACTCCGCGCCCACGGCCTCATCGAGACGAGCTTCTCGTTCATGACGAGCACCCGGGTCGTGCCCCACCGGTTCTGGTAGGTCCCGGCAAACCGGCTCCACGCCGGATCCCACGGAACGGTCTTCTCTTCCGCCTTGGTCGCTTTGGCCACAGCCTTGCCAACGGTCGAGAGGAGCTCGGTGACGATCTGACCGGGGTTGGAGTCGTTGGTGTTCGTCAGCACGATGGCACCCACCTTCGAGTCCAGCTCGATGCGAGTCCCGGTCGTGTAACCAGGGTAGCCACCGCCGTGTCCGACATAGATCTTGCCGTCGGTGCGCGAGACGCTGAAGCCGATCCCCTGGCCACTTGTCCACGTGTTCTCGAGCATGCGCACACGGTGCATCTCGCGAAGCGATGCCGTACTCAGCAGCCGGTCGTCACCGCGAGCTCCCTGACGGAACTGCGCAGATACGAAGCGGGCCATGTCTTCCACCGTCGAAGTGAGCCCGGTCGCAGCAGCCATGCCACGGGCGTCGACAAAAGGCACGACGTCACGGGAACCGTCAGGCATTCTGGAACCGTAGCCCACCGCCATCTTCGGATCCGGACGATCGACGCTCGACGCCGCCATGCCCAGCGGATCGAAGATGTGCTTCTGGAGGTAGTCGGCCCAGCTCAGCCCGGAGACCTCCTCGATCACCATGCCGGCGATGGTGTAGGCGAGGTTCGAGTACTTCCAGCGGACCTCCGGCGAGAACGGCGCCACCCTGCCCTTCATGAGCTCACGGACTTGGTCGCCGGTGGGAAAGTCGAAATCGCTCCAATGAGACGATGCTTCTCGCGGCAGACCGGAACTGTGCGTCAGGAGATGTTCGATCGTGACCGGCGGATCGTCGGGTGAAGCCTGCTCGAACTCGAACCAGGGCAGATACTCGTTCACCGGATCGTCCAGCCTGAGCTTGCCCTCTTCGCGCAGCTGCATGATGGCGGTCGCGGTGAACAGCTTGCTGTGTGATGCCATGCGAAACCGGGTGTCCGGCTGCATCGGCAGCTGCTCTTCGACGTTGGCGTGGCCAAATCCCTGCGCCCACACCAGCTCCTGATCAGCCACGACGCCCGCAACGATCCCCGGCAAGCCACGGATCTCGATCTGCCCTTCGATCCAGGCAGAGAAGAGTCTGATCTGCGCCTTGACCTCGGGGTCATCGGCGACGGCACCCGCGACGACGTGGAGCGGCGCGAGGGCGAGGAGTAGGGCGATGACGAGAAACTGGCGCATGGTCACCTCCAGGATGGAAGGACTAACCTATCGAAGCCCCAGATCGGAGCCCCACCCGCACGCCGAGGAGCCACCTGTTGGACGACCCGCGCGCCTTCTACGACGACCTGAGCAGCGACTATCACCTGATCTACGCCGATTGGTGGCGATCGGTCGTCCATCAGGGAGAGGTGCTTGGCCAGCTCGTCGCCGAGGTGCTCGGAGAAGGGCCGAAAGACGTCCTCGACTGCACCGCCGGGATCGGGACCCAGTCTCTGGGGCTGGCCCTTCAGGGCCACCGAGTCGTCGGAACGGATCTCAGCGAGCAAGCGATCTTAAGGGCGCAGCAAGAGGCCGCGGCGCGCGGAATCGAGGCGACCTTTCGGGTGTGTGACGCCCGCGACCTCGGAAGTCTGGACGCCGGCCCGTTCGACGTCGTGATCTCTGCGGACAACTCGCTGCCC
>JANQPS010000892.1 GCA_028285365.1 Thermoanaerobaculia bacterium
AGGCAGCCTGGCACTCAGGCGTCAGGGAGTCGTCGAGCAGTTCGACGTCGACGAAGTAGAGACTCACGGTACCGATCGCTTCCTACTGGGCACGGATCGTCTGGGACGCGATCTCCTGTCGCGAATCTTGCACGGTGCGAGAACCTCTCTGGCCGTCGGGCTGCTGTCTGCCGCGCTCGCCCTCACTCTGGGAGTTCTCGTCGGCTCGACCGCCGCGATGTCACCGCCGGTCGTCGACTCTCTCCTCATGCGCACCGTAGACGGTCTCCTCGCCTTTCCCCGAATCGTGCTCCTCCTGTTTCTCACTCTGCTCTTCGAACCGAGCACGCAGGTGCTGATCCTCATCATCGGGGCCAGCAGCTGGATGGGCCTGAGCCGCCTCGTGCGCGCCGAGGTCCTGAGCGTCAGCGGCGAGACCTACGTCACCGCCGCCCGCTCGATCGGAAGCTCCGCGCCGAGACTCTTTCTGCGTCACATCCTGCCCAACATCTTGACTCCGATCGTGGTGCTCACGACGTTGATGGTCGGCGATGCGATCGTGATCGAGTCGGCACTCTCCTTTCTCGGCCTCGGGGTCCAGACCGACCTCCCGAGTTGGGGGCGCATGGTCGCTGAGGGTCGCGGGAGTATCGCCTCCGCGTGGTGGATCTCGACGTTTCCAGGCGTCGCCATCCTCATCACCGTACTGGCCTTCAACCTGCTTGGCGACTCGCTGCGCGATGCTCTCGATCCGAAGATCCGACAGGGAGCGTCCACTCTGTAGCAGGATCGCGCAGCGGTCCCCCGACTCGACCAGGAGCCGGTCTCTCGGTACCGCAAACGGACGGACCGGGGTCGCCGCATCAGGTTCGAGACATCACTTCGCGCGTGAACAGGATTGCCGGACACCATCATGAGCGAGCACGTTCCCCAGCCTCGACCCGACGTACTGCGCACCGACGACTTCGACTTCGAGCTCCCGAAGGAACTCATCGCCCAGCGGCCAAAACGGCGTGGCGAGAGCCGACTTCTCCACCTGCCACGGCACCAGGGGCCCCAACACCACGTCATCACAGATCTGCCGGATCTCCTGAGGCCTGGAGATCTCGTCGTTACCAACGACACGAAGGTGAGACGTGCTCGCCTTCTGGGCCGACGACTCGACGACCAGGGCACCCCAGGTGGTCGCGCCGAGGCGCTGCTCGTGGAGCCGCTCGACGAACACCGCTGGACCTGCATGTTGAGGCCTGGCAAGCGCATGAAGCCAGGCAGGCGTCTCGTGTTCGCTGACCCCGAGGGGGGCACTGACGGTGCACGTTCGATCATCGCGCTCGTCCTCGGACGCCAGGACGATCTGTTCGAGCTGCGCTTCGAACGCCCCTTTTCACCCGAAGTGATCGGACGACTCCCACTGCCTCCGTACATCGAGCGCGATGCTGACGAAGCCGACGACGACAGCTATCAGACGATCTTCGCCAACGAACTGGGCGCGGTCGCCGCACCAACGGCAGGCCTGCACTTCGACCAGCGCATCATCGAGCAGCTCGCCCTCCGGGATATCGAGCTGACGTCGATCACCCTGCACGTGGGGCCCGGGACCTTTCGTCCGGTGACCAGCGCGGACCCCAGTCGACACGTGGTCGATGCCGAGCGGTTCTCGGTTGGCGAGGACGCCGCAGCCGCGATCGAACGCACCCGCAGTCGCGGCGGCCGGGTCCTGGCCGTCGGAACGACCGTGGTCCGCACGCTCGAATCAATGGCACATGACGTCGATACGGTCGCCGATGCTGACGGTGCCGGCACGATTCGGGCCGGCTCGGGGCGCACCGACCTGCTGATCCTGCCCGGCCACTCCTTCAAAGCGGTCGACCTGCTGCTGACGAACTTCCACCTTCCAAGGTCGAGCCTGCTCATGCTGGTCAGCGCCTTTGCCGGGCGCGATCGCGTACTCGACGCCTACCGCCTCGCTGTCGAGCAGCGCTATCGCTTCTACTCCTACGGAGATGCCATGCTGCTCGAGCCTGAGCTCCCCTGATCCAGCACATCGGGAGACCCCGTGCCGGAGGTCAGTCCCTCAGTCTGCGCAACGGTCTTTCGTCTCGAGGATTCGGCTGGCAAAAGCCGCGGCACCAAAGCCGTTGTCGATGTTGACGACTGCCGAGCCCGGCGCGCAGCCGTTGAGCATCGTCAACAAGGGCGCAAGGCCTTCGAAGGCCACGCCGTAGCCGACACTCGTGGGCACGGCCACCACCGGCTGACGGACGAGTCCGGCAAGGACCGTGGGCAGAGCTCCGTCCATACCTGCCACGGCGATCACCACTCCTACGGGCTCGAGCTCGGGCAGCACGCCTACGAGCCGGTGAAGGCCCGCCACGCCCACATCGAAGTGAGTCGACACGTCGAGTCCGAGCCAAGCTGCACAAGTCGCCGCCTCTTCCGCCACCGGCAGGTCGGCGGTACCGGCGGCCAGCACGGCGACCCGTCGCGAACCGTCACCGGAACGGCTACCGACTGACCACACTCGCGCGCGCTCCTCATAGATCCCTTCGGGGTGCCGCTCGGAAAGCTCACGAGCCGCTTCGGCCGACACCCGGGTCACTAGAACCCGGCCCTCATGCTCGAGCAGACGGGCGACGATGCGCTCGAGGTCGTCGAGGCGCTTGCCTTGTGCGAACACGACTTCCGGTGTCCCGGTTCGTCGTTCTCGCGCGAGGTCCAACTTCGCGAACCCGAGCTCGAGCGACGATTCCAGGCGCCGCGCCACCTCGTCGCTCGAGAGCTCACCGGCAACGAGGGCGTCCAGCAACTGTTGGAGTTCACCTCTTCTCATGGGGTTCTCACGCAGTTCTCATGAAGTCTCAACGAGCGACGCAAGCGTTCCGGACGACGACTCCCCGAGGTCTCCTCTGAGGCTCGAGTCGAATTCGCTCAAGCAACGGGCGCATCGACGACGAGCGGGAGATCAGCACCACCCGTGCGATAGCCGTCGACCGCGTAGACCGCCCGATCGAATCCGAGCTTCGCCAGGCGCTTCTCGACTTCTGGCCAGAGAGACACGAGGCGCTCGACCTCCTCCGGCCCCACCTCGACGCGGGCAACTCCGTCGTCATGGCGCACGCGCACGATCCCGAATCCGAAAGAGAACAGCATTTCTTCGGCCACTTCGATCGTCTTCAACTTACCGAGAGTGACGATCTGGCCATGAGGGATGCGCGACGAGAGACACGCATTCGACGGTCGATCCCAGACGCTCAGTGAGCGACGCTGCGCCAAGGATCTGGTGGTCGCTTTGTCGACACCGTGAGCCAGCAGCGGGCTGTAGACCCCGGCCTCGCGCACCGCGCGCAAGCCCGGGCGGTTGGGACCAGGATCGGAGGCATTGGTGCCGTCACAAACGAGGTCGTAACCCTCTCGGCGGGCGATTCCGGTCATGAGGCCCATGCGCAGGCCCTGACAAACGAAGCAACGATGGCGAGGATTCGCGACGAATTCGGGTTCGTCGAGTTCACTGTGGGTCACGACGCGATGCTCGATACCGATCTCTGCGGCGAGGTGACGAGCGGCGTCGAGTTCGCGTCCTGCCAAGGTCTCCGCCGCGGCCGTCACGGCGAGCGCCTTGGGCCCCACCGCCTCGTAGGCCAGCGCTGCCACGACACCCGAGTCGACTCCTCCGGAGAGCGCCACCACGAGTGATCCTCGGGTCGCGAGATCCGCGACGATCATCGCTTCGAGGCGTTCGAGGTCGTGCCCAGGGCTCTGCATAGCGGCCAGATGGTACCAGCGCCGTGCGCCCCGACGCGTTCCCTCAGACGCTTCCCGAGAGACGCCCCAGGAGACGCAGCTCCGGCTCGAGCACCACGCCGAAACGTTTCTCGACAGCCTCACGCGCGGCGCGCATCAGCGCGACGACGTCGCCGGCCGTCGCGTCACCCAGGTTGACGATGACGTTGGCGTGCTGCTCGCTGATCTGAGCGCCGCCGTGAACGAGTCCCTTGAGACCACAGTCTTCGATCAAGCGTCCCGCGGCGTCACCCTCCGGGTTCTTGAACACCGAGCCAGCGTTGGGGCGTCCCGAGGGGAGACTCTGCCAACGACGTCGATTGAGCTCGTCGAGTCGAGCCAGGGCGGCTTTGCTGTCGCCGGGCTCGAGCGCAAACACCGCTTCGATCACGATGAGGTCGCCGCTCTGCAGGCTCGTGGACCGATATCCGGGTTGCAGATCCTCGGGGCCGATCAAGATGGTCGAGCCGTCCCGTGCCATGAGCTCGACCGAGCGCAGCACGGCGCTCGTCTCGGTGCCGTAGCAACCCGCATTCATCCACACCGAACCACCGACGGTGGCCGGGAAGCCACCCAGCGCTTCGAGCCCCACCAGGCCGCGCTGCGCGGCCCGTCGCGCTAGCTGACCCAGCGGGACCGCGGCACCGGCACGCACACCGTCGCCCTCGAACGAATACGAGACGAAGTCGCCTTTGAGCCGCGCTACGACACCTTCGAGTCCCTCGTCGGGCACGACGACGTTGGCCCCCTGACCCAGAAACAGGAGATCGGCACCAAACTCGGCAACGGCTGCAAGCAGGAGCTTCAGGGCAGCCCGATCGAACACGTGAACGAGGAGCTCCGCCGCGCCACCCACCCGGAGGGTGGTCGTGCTCCCCAGCGGGGCGTCGGGTGTGACCTCGAGACCTTCGATTGCTCTCAGGGCCGCCGTGAGTCCTTTCGAGCTCATGGAATCCGGGATCTGAGCGGCGTGAGTTGACGAGCCACCTGGCTCCCGCTACTCTGATCGCGCCCTTGCCGAGAGCTGCTGGCTGGTAACGCGCCTCGGGTGAGTTTCACGCACCACGAAGCTCGAACGCACACGTCGTCCCGGTGCCGGCTGACGTCACGCCCTATGGGCCTGCAACCGTCGGCAACAGTCGGGAAAGAGCGGTTCATCAGCAGCTGGTCGCTCATCGCCATCCCTGGCTTTGCAGGCGCCTGGCCCTCCTCGGCACTGGCCTCATTGCCCCAGATTGGCCGCCACATCGGCCCATTACACCGGCCCCATACACCGGCCCCCTACACCGGCGGAGTATAGCCATCGCCTGAGCCGCTCCGAGCTTTCACTGCTCGGTATCCGATCGTGCTCTGTTCTCATCGACCGAAAGGTCCAAGTCCACAGAGCCATTCCTAGCCAAGAGCCACTCCAAGTCAGCAGTCTCCATCTGGCGCCTTCCTCGAAACGGGTCGCCAGCCAACCACGATTCAGTTCGCGCTTGCATTCCAGACGGCGCGCTGGAAGCATCGCGGACAGAGCAAGGAGAAGTTCGAATGCCATCCAACAAGCCAGAAAAGGCCCAGTCTCTCGAAGGCGCCCTCTCACAGATCGAACGACAGTTCGGCGCAGGGGCAATCATGCGGCTGGGGCAAGCCCAACACCTGACGATCGACTCGATCCCGACCGGGTCCCTGGCGGTCGACTATGCGGCCGGATGCGGCGGGTTCCCTCGCGGGCGCGTCGTCGAGGTCTTTGGCCCGGAATCCAGCGGTAAGACCACTCTCGCACTGTCCGTCGTGGCGCAGGCCCAGCGGATCGGCGGCACCGCCGCCTTCATCGATGCCGAGCACGCACTCGACGCCGAGTACGCGGGTCGTATCGGCGTGAACATCGACGACCTCCTGGTCTCGCAACCCGACAGCGGCGAGCAGGCCCTCGAGATCGCAGAGATGCTGGTGCGATCGAACGAGGTGGACGTCGTCGTTGTCGACTCGGTGGCGGCTCTCGTGCCTCGTGCCGAGCTCGAAGGCGAGATGGGCGACTCGCACGTGGGACTCCAGGCGCGCCTGATGTCCCAAGCCCTGCGCAAACTGACCGCGATCGTGGCCAAGTCGAAGACCTGTCTCGTCTTCATCAACCAGATTCGCGAGAAGATCGGCGTCATGTTCGGCAGCCCGGAAACGACGACCGGTGGCCGAGCCCTCAAGTTCTACTCGTCCATGCGCATCGACATTCGTCGCATTGCCGCCCTCAAGGACGGGGACGAGGTCGTCGGTTCGAGGGCCAGGATCAAAGTCGTCAAGAACAAGACGGCGCCTCCGTTCCGCCAGGCCGAGTTCGACATCGACTACGGCGAAGGCATCTCTCGACCAGGCGAGCTCATCGATCTCGGGGTTCTGCACAAGGAAGTCATCAAGAGCGGTGCCTGGTTCTCCTGCGGAGACGAGCGCCTCGGACAAGGTCGCGAGAACGCCAAGCAGTTCCTGCGCGACAACCCGGACATGGCCGAAGAGCTCGAGATGAAGATCCGAGCGAAGATGGGTCTCCCACCGCTGCAGCTTGCAGTGGGCGAGGATGCCGAGCCCGTCGCGGTCGAGTAGCCCTTCAGCTGGATCGCCTCCCAGGCTGCGCCCAAACCCCGCGCCCCGGTGGACCTCGGGGTGGTCGGGCGCAGCCCCCTACCGAGCTCCGCGCTAGCTCGGAGGGCGACGGAGTTGGCAGCGAGGGCTCCGACGTCGGCACTCGGCAATTCCACTGCTACAGTCCACGAGACCTTGAGATTCCAGCGCACGCTCCTCGCCGCGGCAACGGTTGTCGCATGTATCACGCTGTTCGCGGTGACCCTGCCGAGCGCGGCAGCTGACGCCGACAACGGCAACAGCTTCGGCCTCCTCTCGATACTCCCGCCGATCATTGCCATTTTGATGGCACTGATCACCAAGGACATCATCGTCTCGTTGATGACGGCTGTCTTCTCCGGGGCTCTGATCCTCGAAGGCGGCCACGTCTTTGCCGCTTTTGCCGCGGTGATCGAGCGGTTCGTCAGCCCCGCGCTCGCCGACCCTGACCACGCTGCCATCCTGGTCTTCACCGCGCTGCTGGGCTGCATGGTGGGGGTGCTCAGTCGAGGCGGCGGTACGCAGGGCATCGTCGCCTGGATCGCCCCACGGGCGACGACCGCCACGCGCGGCCAGACGTCCACGTGGCTCCTGGGAACCACGATCTTCTTCGACGACTACGCCAACACCTTGATCGTGGGGCCAACGATGCGGCCGATCCTCGATCGCCTCAAGGTGTCGCGCGAGAAGCTGGCCTACATCGTGGATTCGACCGCGGCACCCGTCGTCAGCATCGTGCCGATCTCCACCTGGATCGGCTTCGAGATCGGTCTCGTCCAAGACGCCTTCAACGGCCTCGAACTGGACTTCAACGCCTTCTCGACCATCGTCGCGTCGATACCGTATCGGTTCTACCAGGTTTTCGCGCTGGCTCTGGGCCTGGCCATAGCGTTCTGGGGACGGGACTTCGGACCCATGCTCAAAGCCGAGCAGCGTGCCGCGAGCGGCAAGGTGGTCGACGACGGTCAGGTCCCCCTGGGCGACTTCAGCGCCGATGAACTGACGCCACCCGAGGGAGCCCCCAAGAGACTCATCAACGCGCTCCTCCCGATTCTCACCGTCGTCATCGTCACGATCATCGGCCTCTACGTCACAGGATCGCGTGCGATCGCAGACGCCGCGAGCGCCGGGGGTTTCACCACTCTCCGAGAGATCTTCGCCAACGCCAATAGCTACGCGGCGCTGCAGTGGGCGAGCTTCAGCGGACTCGTGGTCGCGATCATCCTGGTCGTGTCGCAACGAATCCTCACCTTGCGAGAGGCATCGGACGCCGCAGTGGCCGGCCTCAAGGCGGTGCTGGTGGCTTTTGTCGTCCTGATCCTGTCCTGGTCGCTGAGCGCCGTCTGCTCCGAGATGAACACGGCGGACTTCCTGGTGCAGATCACCGAGGGTCAGATCGCGCCCCAGCTCTTGCCCGCCCTGACGTTTGTCGTGGCCGGTGCCGTGGCTTTTGCCACTGGGACGTCCTGGGGCACCCTCGGGATACTCACGCCGCTCGTGGTTCCCGTCATTCACGGGCTGAGCATCAGTGCAGGCTGGGAGGTCGGCAGCGGCATCTACATGAGCCTCCTGCTCGCCACGATCGCCGCCGTATTGTCCGGCAGCGTGTTCGGCGATCACTGCTCGCCGATCAGCGACACCACGATCCTCTCCAGCATGGCCTCCGGGTGCGACCACCTGGCCCACGTGAAGACGCAGCTGCCTTATGCCATGTGTGCAGGCGCTGCGGCGGTCGGAATTGGTCTGTTTCCTGCTGCGCTTCAGGTGTCGCCCTGGATCTGCCTTCTCATCGGCGTCGCGTTGATCGTAGGTCTCGTACTCCGAGTAGGTAAGCCGGCGACTCGCTGAGTACTGCAGCCCTCTCGAACCGGGCCGACATCAATTGGCCTCGAGGCCGTCATGGAATCCGAGTCCGTCTTGTGCTGTTTCCCGTAAGAAGGGAAGAAGGCCAACAATCCGAGTCTCCGACTCACCCCGACAAAGATCCCTCTCGCCTACCGACATCACCTCCGCTCACTACCTCCAGAATCGGCTCCAGAGTCGGCTCCAACACTCTTCTTGCTGCGTCGCTGGGCGGCTCTAGCGGTCGAGACCTCTCTGCCCGCCCTGCATACGGGAGATCCTCAGATGCCCACTGCACCTTTCGCCTCGTCCCGGAAACGGGCGGATCACCCGCCTGGACGACGACTCGCGGCCCCGGCCTTCTTGACCTTCGTGGTCTTCGCCGGCGGCTTCTCGATCACGACACCAGCAGCAGCGGCTGTTGGCGAGTGCAACCCGTGCCTCGGCATTTCAACCGGCTCTCCCGGGACTGTTGCCAGCCAGCTCTCCGCGGGACCGTCTCGATTGAGCGAAGACAGCGATCTCGTCGTCCGCTTCGAGCACGTCATTGGCGTGACGAGAGTCGAGAGCTCCGCGACGGCCTCTGACGCCATCGAGCGAGCCGGGGCCAGGCCCTGGATCTCGGTACGGTTCTCCACGCCGGCTCCGCTGCTCCAAAACGCTGCTCAGCTCGAGGTTGAGCTCGAGGAGCTGGCGGATCTGGCTCGAGCCGGCTCCGACATCGCGACCTATCAGCTGGGCTGGAGCGGCGATGCCTCTGCTTCGGCCAACGACTACGCCTTCTTGATCAAGCGGGCAGCGGTTGCAGTCACAGGCGCCAAACCCGATGCCCGAGTCGCTACGACCGTCCTCCCAGGCGACGCCGACTTCCTGAGAGCTCTGTTCGCTGAAGAAGTTGCTGCCTACATCGACGGCGTCGCCGTCGCTCGGCAGGACGAACTGGAGACCGTCCGCGATCTCCTGTTCGAGCTCGACCCCGGGACGGATCTCATCCTGGACTCGCTGGAGCCCGCCGCAAATCCTCTGTCCGTGATGGCTGAGGCCGCAGAAGCCGCGCATCTGGGCGCCACCCGAACACTTCACGAGATCGAGCAGATCGACGAGGCGAGACTCGATCCTTTCGTCTTGATGGCCAACCGGTTCGTCGGAGATCTCTCGGTCGACCCGTACTCCTCCCCGTCGGGCACCGACGCGTGGAGCTTCGTCAGCGGTGAGGACCTTTCGCTACTGGTCGTGGCCCGAGCGGCCGACGAAGGCATGACTCGGCTCGACTTCACCGACCGCACGCTGACCACACCCCGCCAGCTCGATCCGGCGACCGGCGAAGAGCAGTCGCTGTTCGGAGGGTTTCGCACTCGCGACGGCTACCGACTCGAGATCGAAGGAGCTCCAGCGGCTTTCGTGGTGGCACTGGATCGACCGGGTATTGCCGAGCTCGTCGGCGAAGAGGGTGTTGCCGACCGCGTGGAGGTGGCTGACGAACGGATGATGCCAGTCGAGGAGATTCTCAGGCGCCTGCAAGCCTTCGAGGACGATCAGCGCCGACGTCTGTTGCGCTACACCGCGACTCAGACGCAGTCGTTGCGTTTTCAGATCGGAACCGGCGTGCAGTCAGTCGATGCGACCTTCGTCGGACCGTACTACTTCGAGCAAGGCAAAGGCTTCGACTGGGCGTGGGAGGAGTTCTACATCAACGGCGTTCGGTGGCGTAACAAGAGAATCCCGGAGATCCCGCTGATTCAGCCCGAGAAGGCCACAGCGATGCCTCTCGAGATCACGTTCACCAAAGACTATCGCTATCGACTCCGCGGTACCGATCGCGTCAACGGACGCGACTGCTGGGTCGTCGAGTTCGAGCCCGCGATCGCGGTCGTGCCCGGCTCGAGCAGCCTCTTCCAAGGCGCGGTGTGGGTGGACCGCGAGCACTACGGGCGGGTGCGGATCCGCGGCGTCCAGCTCGGGCTCGAGGGTGAGGTCCTCTCCAACGAGGAGATCTCGACCTACACACCACTGGACGGCAACGGCCAACCCGGCGATTGGTCACGCGACAGCTATTGGCTCCCGCTCAAGGTCGAAGGTCAGCGACTCTTCTCGATCCTCAACGGCACTGTGGTCGTCGAGCGTGAGCTGATCCTGAGCGACCTGCAGCTCAATCCAGCTGACTATCAGGAACGGCTCGACCAGACGCTGGCTTCGGACGCCACGATGGTCCGCGACACTGACGGAGTGCAGCGCTATCTCGTCAAGGACGATGAGACCGGCAGTCGAGTCGTTCAAGAGGAGCTCGACAAGACACGATTTTTCCTCGTCGGCGGAGCTTTCTACGACGAGGCCAACGACTTCCCGATACCGCTGGCGGGTGTCAACTGGCTGTCGTTCGACTGGCGAGGTACGGGCGCTCAGGCCAACCTGTTCGTCGCGGGGCCACTCGTGCTGGCCAACCTGGCGGACCCGAACTTCATGGGCTCGAAGTTCGACCTCGGCATCGACGTCTTTGCGCTGGCTTTTGCCGGTACGGACACTCTCTTCCGCAACGGCGTCGAGGTTCCCGGCGAAGACGTCGAATCGATCAGGCCGAACATCGACATCAGCGTCGGACGACCGATCGGAAACTTCTTCAAGCTCGATTTCGAGTACAGCTTCGGCTGGAACAAGTTCACGAGAGCCGATGACACCGTCGAGGAGTTCATCCTTCCCGAGGACCACTTCGACCACCAGTTCGAGCTGGCAGGCATCTACAACCGAAGGGGCTACCGTCTGCGTCTCGGGGGCAGCTA
>JANQPS010000894.1 GCA_028285365.1 Thermoanaerobaculia bacterium
AGCCGCTCACGGTGAATGCACCGTCGCTCGCGTCACGGACGGTCCAGGAGCTGCCGCTCCATGAGCCCACCCGAAACTTGCCGTTGAAGTTGGAGCCGAAGGTCGTCGGCGTGTAGACGAACGACGTGGCGGTCGGCGGTAACCCGCTTGAAACCTGGGTCCACGTATTGCCGCCGTTAGACGAGTAGTACACGTAGAGCAGGTCACCCGTCGGAATGCTCCGGCTGTTCCAGCGGACCGTGATCGGCTGACCTCCCACGTAGGCGGCGCCGTCCCAGGGCTGGAAGACGTCGATGATCGGGCAGACCGCCTCGGTGCCGGACGTCATGTAGCGAACCTGGGTCGACCAGCTGTTGAGACCGTCCGCCCACTCCGCGGCTCCGACGAAGTGCTGACAACTCCAGTCGTAGGCCGCGCCGCTGTAGTCACCCCAGCGGTTGCGGTTGTTGCTGTCGAGATTGACGTAGCGGTTGACGCCAGAGCGAGCAATCTGAAACGGCCCCGTGTCGCTGCTGGGCTGGTCGTCGTAGACCTTGTAGATGGCCGACGGGTATCGATCCGTGCCGTTGGTCCAGGACCCGAAGATGGCCAGATTGCCTGACGTCGAGCTACCTCGAAGCGCAATGGCGGGGTACGTGTAGTACTGGCTCGTCGTCCAGAGGTTGTCGCTCCACTCGAGATTCGCCGAGTCGACGTTGAGCTTGGCCGTCAGCCAGGAGCCGCGGGTCGCGTCGTTGGCGTAGTCGGATCCCAAGGTCAGGAACACGCGGCGATTCGAATAGACCGCATTCATGACGCGGCTATCGCCTCCGTCGATGTCACGACTGGTGCCTGGCTGGTCGACGTTCTCACCCAACGCGTAGTAGCTCGGGAGTCCGGTCACCTCGGCCCTCGTCAACGACGGCGAGCTCGTGCGATCTCCGGTGAGAGTCCAGAGCAGAGCGGATGATCCCGAGCCGCTGTAGGTGTTGACGAAAAACGTCTCCTGTCCGCCAGCGGTCGAGTGCGGGAGAGCTGCCTGCACCCCAAAAGCCTTCGAGCTGTTGGGCCAGCGAAGGTCCCAGAACACCCAACCGTTGCTGGCGCCACCCGTCCACATCGCCGGGTTGAGCGTCCACAACTTCGCGTACTTGAAGCCTCCGGTCCAGTAGAACATGTTGCCGACGAAGTAGAGGCCCCAGTTGTCAGCCCCCAGACTCGCGTAGTCCATCCAGGCGTCCGAGTCCGCGGCCGGAGTGGCTTCGGCGTTGATCCGCCAGCGCCACCAGTTGCCTTCGGCAGAGCTCGTCTGCGAGATCATGATGAAGACGTAGGACTCCTGCGTGTTGACGTTGCGACCCAGGATCAGCATCACGTACTGGTCCTTGAGATGGTTGTAGAGGATCCGCGGATCGAACAGCGAGACCCCGGACGGCACCAGGCTACCGAGGAAGCTCGAGTAGGTCGTGTAGCCGCGAATCTGACGACCGAGCTTCGAATAGATCGCAAACCCGGAGTTCGCGGCTTCGACGATGTCGAGATCACCTGCGGCGATCACCATGTCGGGTGGAATCCAGCCCGTCGAGTCCAGTCCCTCCCACGTCGCGATCGCACCGGCAGCACCCAGCACTCCCCCATCCTCAGGAGAGGGTTGCGGGGGCGCCGACTCCGGCGTGGCGCCGATCGGCGCCGTCGTGTCTACGAGCGGATCATGCTGATCAGGCGTGAAGCCATCCTGGTCTCCCTGAACGTGCGACTTGATGTCGAGAACCCTCTGAGCGTCTGCCGGTTCGGCCGGTACGCTCCGCAGGTCGATCGCCGAAGCCTCGACCCCCGCGATGACGGCCGACTGGCCCTGCGGATGCTTCTCTTCGATTAGCGAGCGCCTGGCTCCGAGTGGCGGTGGAGCTTCGACATCAGCCACCGTCTCCTCGTCCTCCAGGTCGATCGACGGTGGAGGTGTCTGCGCGCCAACGCCCGCGGTGAGACTCATCAGGAGTCCAACCATCAGAATGTTCCTGCTCCATCCACCAATCCGGTTCGTGTTGGTTTCTTTGGCCTCTGTTGCGTCTTCCGCTCCTTGATTCCTCAATTCGTGCATGTCGTCCCCCCATGCGCTCTCAGTCGAACGAGCTGGTACCGGGCCCATCACCGGTCACCCTGCTCGTCGTCGATTCGTGTCGTCTCCGCAACCCGGCGTACCGTTCTCACGGTCACTGGATCGGCGGGAATCTTCGTCTGTTTGCCCCCCATGACGGTCACTGGACGGCGCGAGATCTCGTCCGCCACCTCCAGTCCACGGGTCACCTGCCCGACGACCGTCACCCGCCCATCGAGGGCCGGGCGATCTGTCAACAGAATCACCAGCCCGGAGCTCGCCATGGTCGGCGAGCTGGCCTTCAGATAGACCGCGCCGCGTCTCGCTGGCTGACTGTCGAGACCAGTCGAGTAGCGGTAGCCGAGCACCTCGTTCAGGCTCTTACGCGACTCACCGATCAGGAAATCGGCTGATCCCTGCTGTTCCCACTCGGCGAGCCAGTCGACGTAACGTTCAGGCCGGCTCGAGTCCCTCTTCCACAGCTTGTCTGCCTTCGACAGCTCGAACTGCCAGACGTCCATGGCCTCGCCCGAGTCGCCCACGAGCTGTCTGTCGAGACCCAGCGACGTTGCGTCGAGCTCTTGAGCGATCGCGACGGCATCTGCCTCCGCTCGCTTCGTCGCGACTCCGATCTCGACGAGAGGCCATGCGTAGTCCACCGACGTGTCGGAGTAGTGACTCTCGGTACTGCCGGTTTCTTCGCTGTCTGCCTCGACGAGCTGTAGCAGTCTCGCCACGGCCTTCGGCGCTGCATCAGGTGCAAGCGCAATCTCGATCTCACCAACGTCCGTGACGACCACGACGATCGACTCGTGGTCGCGAGCAGCCAGCGGCCCCGTCAGCAGTATCGCGACGACGAGCAGGCTAGCGCCATACGGTCTTGTGACCGTTCTCCCAAGACTCCCCATGTCTCGGCCCCCTTTTGTGCCCGATGGGCCCAGACTCGTGGGCAGTCGACTCCGCACGAGCCGTGCTGCTTACCTCACCTCAGAGACTGAGCCCTGCGGTCAGCGAGTCTGGGGCCCTATCGGTTGTCCCCACACACAGTTACGGAAAGCGTCGTGATTCCGGACACGTACCGCCTTGCCGCGTCACTCAGGTAAACGGAGTTCGTCCGATGAACCGCACATCGTCGTGCGCGACGGCCGACAGCCTCACCGAGCCACGTAACACTTCGCCAGCCACCAACGCCTTCCTCGACAGGGACTCAGCGGCACGCCGCCGCACACCAAAGGGGGAGACAACCGATGACCAGCGCAGCCAGTCCGCCAGATACCGACTCGCCGAACACACACGACACTGACTCTCGTGGTGCCCCTGGGCCCAACCGACGGCCACGACTCCACTACCTGATCGCCATGGGGTTCATGCTCCTGGCACTGGGTCAGCAGGCCACGTCGGCAGAACTGTTTACGGTCGGCGGCGGTGGAACCCACGACACGATTCAAGCAGCCATCGATGCAGCTCTCGCCGCACCCGCCGGAGCCACCCACGAAGTCCGGATCCAAAGCGGCTCGTACCTCGAGCGACTGACCGTCACCGGCATCACCGCCGGGACGACCATTCTCGTCAGCGGTGGATGGAGCGCGGGCTTCCAGGCCCAAGGCGACCAGCCGGGACTGACGGTCATCGACGCGCAAGGAGGAGGGAGGGTGATCTGGGCTGACCTCGAGTCCGGAACACTCCACCTCGAGCTCCTGACACTGACCAACGGTCTTGTCGAGAACGGCGGTGCGGGACTCAAGGTCACCATCGACAACGACGCTCGCTTCTTGGGAGACAGGCTGAACGTCGTTCGCAATCAGGTCTTGCGTGCGGGCGCGGCTGGCGGCGGGGGTGTCGCCATCTCGGGCCAGGGCACTGGCTCGGTCACGCTGAGACGTTCGGTGCTGCAGGAGAATCGCGCCCAGTCGGAGAACGCAACCGCGACGGGTGGAGGTCTGGAGGCTTACCTCGAGAACAACAGCTCACTCGAGCTCACCTCGACCTACATCGCAGGCAACGTCGCTGAGACCCGGGACAGTCAGGTTCAAGGCGGAGCCATCGACATCTCGATCGCGAACGGCGGCAGCGCCCGGATCGTCGACAATCTGATCGAGAACAACCGCGTCAGAGGCAACACCGTCTGTCGCGCGAACGCGGTGGTATTCGACGCCCTCGGACGCGACAGTGACGCTGGCGCTATTGGCGAGTTCCGCCGCAACCGCGTCTTGAACAACGCTCGCGTCGAAGACTGGTGTGCCCAGGTGTCTCTACTCGTCGATCGCAACTCGCGCATGATCGTCTCTGACTCGATCGTCGCGGGGGGCAGTCATGACGGTGTCGTCGCGACGACTCGAGGCGACGGTTCAGCCACGCTCAGCTTCGTCAACGTCACGGTCGCCCGCAACGGTGGACGCGGTCTCAATCTGTCGGGAGGAGCAGGCCCCATCACCGTCGCCAACAGCATCGTCTTCGGTAACGGTGGTCCGAGCACGGAGCAGATTCGGCCGCTATTGGACGTTCAGATGAGCGCCAATCTCGTCGACATGGATCCGCTCTTCCAGAACCCGCAAATCGACGACTATCGGCTCCAGCTCGCCTCCCCTGCGATCGACGCAGGGATCTCGGCGCCGGCGGGTGGACTGGGAAGCACGGACGTCGTGGGACTTGCGAGGCTCCAAGGAGCGGCACCCGATATCGGCGCTCACGAGAGCACCGGGTCGATAGGAATCGAGCCGTGCGTGGCGACCGACACGACCCTGTGTCTGGCTGGAGGACGGTTTCGCGTCCGGGTTGCCTGGCGCAGTTTTGACGGCAGTACCGGGGTCGGCAGCGACGTCGGTTTCGGGTCGAACGATTCGGGACTTCTGTGGTTCTTTCAACCGAGCAACTGGGAGATGCTGGTGAAAGTCCTCGACAGCTGCTCGTTCTCTGGCCACTTCTGGGTGTTCTCGGCGGCGACGACCGACGTCGAGTACACCTTGACGGTCACCGATACTCAGACCGGTGCCGTCAGGGTCTACAGCAACCCGCTCGGTGTCTCGGCGCCAGCAACAACCGACACGAGCGCATTTCCCTGCTCGTGACCGGGGACGTACTAGATGGGACCCGGCTCTTCTGCTGCTGGCGGAAGAGCCGAGGCCACGGTTACCCGGCGTCGGCCGGGCTCAGTCTGGACCGTCAGGCCACCTGGTGCATGTGGACGTCCTGCTGCGGATACGGAATCGAGATGCCTTCGCGATCGAACGTCTTCTTGACGTTTTCGAGCAGATCGGCGCGCACGTCCCAGTAGTCGGCGGAGTTGACCCAGGGCCGCACCGCGAAGTTCACGCTGCTGTCCGCGAGCTCGAGCATCATGATCGCGGGAGCAGGCTCCGCGAGAATCCTGTCGTCGGCG
>JANQPS010000901.1 GCA_028285365.1 Thermoanaerobaculia bacterium
CCTGATTGAGCTCATCTCTAGGGTGATCTACGAACGGCTGCGTATGTTTCCCTACTGCGTTCAGGTTTGCGGAGCGCTCTGCATGTTGCAGGGCAAAGCGATCGAAATGCTGACCGGGGAGGGCAAGACCCTGGTGGGGCCTCTAGCCGCGATCCCTCTGGCAATCCGCAACCAATTGGCTCAGAAGACTCTTGATCAGGTTGTCGCGACTCTGGGTTTCGAACGCCTCCGATTACGCCCCCGAGAACTGCGACCGCGGCTGCTCGGATCTGTTCACATGATTACCGCGGACTCGTATCTCGTGCTGCGTGACTATACTGCGCTGAAGCCGGTCTATTCCGATTTCGGGGTGACGACCTCATATACGCTCAGCGGTACCTCCCGGTTCGAGCGAGAGCTGGCTTACCGGGCGGACGTAATCTTCGGTACGGCCGCACGCTTCGGCTGGGACTACCTGGAGTCGCTGTCTCGCTCACCGGGCACCGAGGAGGTGCTTAGAGACGCTCCTCTCGCCATCATCGACGAGATCGACCATGCTCTGATCGATCAGGCGAGTACCGGTTTCCAGTTAGGTACGCGCCATCTGACGCGAGCTGATTCTCGAATGCTCGTCTACCAAGTGCGCTCCTTCTATGAGGAGATGATCGGTATCGACGGGTCTCCACGTTTTCTCAGTTTCGAGGAGAAGAAGAACAGGCTAGAGACGACGGAGCTGGGTAATCAAGCGCTTCACGGTCTATTCAGAACGGCCTTCGATGACATCGCGGCTGTCCTGGCCCGCGACAAGTTCTTTGAACCGATCAGGCTGCTTGCTGTTGCCCTAAACGCGTCCATAGCGAAGATCGACGCGTTGACCGATAGGGGCTCGATCCGTACGTTGGTAAGCGATCCGCTAGTTCGCTATCAGCCTGAAACTGAAAGGCTTGAGGCAGATGCTGATAGCGCCCTCATCCATGGCTTCGCTACCACTGTCGCAGGCGCAGTGCCGGACCAGTGGCTGATGGCGATTGCGCTAATGGTCGATACGATCGAAGAGCTCGTCTGGAGGAGCCCGGAGATCGGAGCGCAAGCAGACCAGAGCCGTATCGCGCACCGGCTGGTTGACGAGGGGGGCCGCCGTGAACTTGTTGCCGACGCCATATGCAAGCTTGTCGCTCACGGTGTAACCCGCGCTGTCGCAGAGCCCAAGTTACGGCGCTCGTTGCGATATGCATTGGAGGTGCTACGAAGCGCTGGAGCCTGGTCATCTTCCGAAGAGTCGGAAGAGGTTGAGCTCGGTCGGGTGGCGAAACTCGATGCACTGACTACGCTGACCAGCGCGTTGTTCATCCATCCGGTATACGAGGTTCTGTTTGAGAATCGCATCCCTTCGTCCCAGCTTGAGAGACTGCTGCGGGACTACAGTCAAGCGGTTCGTATAGCCACGCGGGATGTGCCATCGGTCTTCTCCCAATGGCTCAACGAGATTCCAGAGCGGTTTCTAAGGGCGGATCATGAAGAGGGCACCTTGGCACTGACGGGGGAGGGGACGACACGACTTGCGGAGTACGTCGGTTCGCTTGGAGTAGGTGGTCTGAGTAGTGAACCTGGCGGTCGAAACCCCTGGACAACTGATCTCCGCGCGCTCTCACAGTCTCTTCTAGGCATCTACGCGGTGGGTCTCGAGGCTGACCTCGGGGGTTATGAGGAGAGCTGGCGCTCCTGGTTCGAAGCCAGTCAAGATAGGGAGGAGTCGAGCGCGGTGCTCGCCTCCTTCGAGGAGTTGCTGAGTGCAACTGTTTTAGTTACATCTGGCGAGAAGCATACCGTCGCGGGGCTTAGCGAATCCGACGCCGACTCTCTGTCCTCGTGGACGGCAAAGCTGATCGAGCATATGTCGGCCATGGAAGCCCCCACCGAGCTGATCGACGTCGCTTCAGAGCTGACCGTCAACGTGCTGCTTTTGGGAATTCTCCGTCGAATCACAATCACCGCGACCATCAGCGGAAACTGGCTTGCGGAATACATGCAGCACGTCGCACGGGTTCTCTCGCTTCGCGAGCCAAATACCAACACGACCTTGCATTTGCTCCTCTTCGGGTTTGTAGTGAGTAAGTTGTGGAGCGCGCCCGGGGGAAGCCTCTTCGGTCGGGAGCGTCGGGCTCGGCCGATTCAGCTCAATTCCATCGCGGGAGTCGACCACCTGGATTTCGTTCTCGCCATCGGCGCCGACAGCATGGACGACTCGTCGGAACACGTGCTCTCGGCTGGCGGTCGCCTCCGCAGCCAGTTGCAATTGCACTCACCCGAGGACTGGAGCCTGATATCGGATTGCCTTCGACTTCTCGCGGTAGCCGAGCCGGGATCCGGGGTGTCGCTGCTCGGGGAGTCTTGGCTGAAACAAGCTCTCTATGGCTACCTAGACGAACTCAGGCAGCTGGGACTGCTGGAGTCCTACGACGCCAACATGGCGGCCCGAGTGCTCGAGCAGTGCTTCTATAGCGAGAATCTCGAATTTGAAAAGGACTACCTAATTCGCGAGATCGCCTCGGACGGTGACGCCGAGCTGGATCCATACACCAAGTCTCATGAGAAGCGCGAGATCGCAATTGTCGACCGTGCAACTGGGCGAATCTCGGTTGGCTCGCGCTGGTCGGGCCTCTTGCACGAGACCCTAGAGGCGCAGCACAACCTGCTCGTTCGGGTCGGCGGATCGTATCGTTTGATCACGATGCAGGCGATGGCCCACGAAGTCTATGAGCATATCGTCGGCATGAGCGGCACCCTCCGCGAGATCTCAGACGAGCTGCAAACGCTCTATGGGATCACGGTAGAAACAGTGCCGCCGCACGCCGTTAGCTTACGCTACGACGCCCCCGACATGGGCTTCCGCACCAAAGTTGAAGCGATGGAGGCGGTCGTCCAACTCGTCGAGGCGATTTCCGCCGAGCGTCGGCCGATCCTAGTCCGATGCCTCTCTATCGAGGAGTCGGAAGAGTTCCACGAGCTGCTCTCGATGCGGCTCAAGCGCGACGACATCCACCTACTCAACGGGCGCCCACAGAACGCCGGCCGGGAGTCCGCGATCATCGCGCAGGCGGGTGCAGTGGGAAGTATCGTCGTCGCCACTCAGATCGTCGGACGCGGTGTCGACATCAAGCTCGAGGCTCCGGACAAAGGCCTCTACGCGATTGGGTTAGGCCGCCAGCAGTTCTCTCGCTGGGATCGGCAGTTTGCGGGTCGGGCTGGTCGGCAGGGCGATCCCGGCGACAGCCAGTTCATCTGTTCTCTCGAGGATGCCACGGGAGGGGCAGGCAAATCGCTTCTGACGCTGCTTGGCGCGTCGGATGAGCAGAGCATACCTGTCGCGATTCGGGCGCAGCAGCTGGAGCACAGTCGCTTTGCACGTCGGGCTCGAGTCATCCGCACCGCCATCGGCCAACTGTCGCAAGAGGTCACACAGCTGTTCCAGGTGCGCCGGAGCCAGTACTCACGACGCTTCCGAAGATGCAATATGTGTCGCGACCACCTCACTGAGTTCGGGGTTTCCGCCGGCATCTGCGACCGCTGCAAGCTCTGCCTCGGCAAGATTCGACGCAACGGCCGTGCTTGTAGCGACACCTTCTGCGTCCACGAGGATGCGAACATAGACTTCTACGTCACGACTGGAGCCGAGAGGGCCTGCTTTTGGAGCGGCGTTCACGAAACCTTCCTCGAATCGAGCAATCCGACTATGCTGGCTTCCGAGTGTGCCGATGCTGTTCGCTCTGTTCACACGGAGATCTTCGAAGCCGTTGTCGATTGGCCAGGATATGTCACGAGCCTCGCGGTGCTACCGGAGCATTGGGCGACTCGCATCGATCGTTACTTACTCCATCACCTCTGCAGCATACTGTTTGGCGTCCAGCTCGATCCGATCCGGCTTGAGGTAATCGAGCGGCAAGGTGCCCTCCTTGGACAGCACGCGATTAGATCTCAGCTGCAGGAATACCTTGGGGCTTGTATGCGAGAGCCTCTGGAGCGGCGGCTAGCTGATCCGGCCGGCTGTCCGTGGTCGCTGTTGATTCACCAGAGAACCCACACGCGGCTATTGGATGCCGCCGCTAGGGATCCACTGCTTCCACACGAGGCGCTCTCGTACCTCGACGTTCAGCGCTTCATCTCGAGATGCCTATTTGGGGGAGAGCCGGTGCGGCTGGAGGAGGGCCGGCTCGTCGCTGACAGGCTCAGCCAGCGGCGCTCCGTGGCGATCGATGCCATCGCGAGTCGGATCGGGGTCCACTTTCTTGACGACTCTTGGGACGAGTGGTATCGCCGACTAGATGAGCTGCAAACCTCCACACGTCACTCGATCTCACCGGGCGCGCCAGACCCTCTTGAAGATCTGGGTGTCCGCGCCCGTCAGTTTGCGAAGCTATACATCTTGGTGGCTCAACTCCGAACAGTCGATGCGATGCTGCGGCTGTGTGACCTCGCTGATCCTCCCTATCAGCTCGCGGAGAGCGAGATCCTCCACCTCCTACGCCCCCTGATTACTCCGCTCGGGTTGTCGCCGATCGGAGTTGCACGCAGCATGATACGCAGCGAACGCCCCTTCGATACGCTGCTCGACCTAGTGACGGCCGTCCCTGACGACGAGGGGTTGCTAGGAGCTGTCATCCACAGCAGCGACCCCAGGTACTGATTATGAGTGATCCAGGCAAGGTCCTCGATGCCCTTGGCGAGCGGCCAAAGCGAGCGGCCGTCGAGGCTCTCCTGCGCCATGATGATCGCGCCGCAATGCACCATCTCATCGAAGCGATCAAGAGTCCTAATCCGGTCACTAAGTACTCGGCGCTCATCGACCTTCAGATCCTCTTTCAGCGGGTCCGAGGCGCGGATGGCTTTTTGCATTTCTGTCGGCTGGCGCAGCGTGAGGAGCTCGTACCAGATGGACATATTCGCTACTACAACTCCATAGGTGAGTTTCAGAAGCTCTCGGAGGACATCACTGCCGGTGAGGCTACCGCGCAGCAGGGGCTACAGGTTCTTGCGACGACCCACGAATACTTCCTGGCCCGACTGTCCCGCCGCAGCGAGAGAGGTGCCAAGTTAGAGGCCTTGTCTTTCTATGTCGGTGCGATCGGCCACGCTGCCACGTTGTGCGAATCTGATGACTTTCGAGAGTTCTGTAAGAAGCAGGAGCTCAGTCTCTGGGCGGACAACGAGCGACAAGGCTGTCTGCTTCCGGTCGTCGACGTCCGGGAGCTACTTGAGGGCGAGATCGACGGCAAAAACGCAGCCCTCCTTCCTGGAGTCGTGACGGCGCTGCGACTCTCGCTGAGGATTCATCCTCACGATCCCGAGTCGACGGATCTCTTGCTCCACATTCTCGAGTCGGTGGCCAGCGGCTGGTCGAAGCAGATCCAAAAGGATGTCGGTCTTTGGGCTGCGGCGCGGGCCGCGCTTCTCGAGATGCGGGGTCTTACGGAGGTGGACCAAGGGGAGGTTGAAGAGGCGCTAGCTGCACTTGGCTCCTGGCTTCCTGCTCTTGCGCCTCTAGAGATCGATGAGCTCGCTTCCATCGCTGTCCTGTCGACCGAATCGGGCAGCTCACGACTGTTGGCAATGCTGGTCGAGGGTCAAGACGCCTACTATCAAGGCGACTATTCGCGTGCGCTGCGAGTATTCGATCGCCTACTTGATCTACCCGGTCTGGGGTCGTCACCGCGTGCCATGATCCTGCAATGGAGCATCGCGAGCGCGTTGGGGCGCATCAAAGCCTGCTCAGCCTTTGGCTTTTCTCCGCGGGCACTACTACTGGATTGCCACCGCAGGCTACGCATGCTGGGCCACCTCGAAGAGGACCAATCTCCGGCATCGGCACGGTTCTTTCTCGACTTCGCCCTTGCGGCGGCGGAGAAGATCAACATCGCCAAGGACGATGTCAGGCGCAGCCGTCGCGTGCTCGCGGAGGGTATGCACGACTTCAGCTCTGACGAGATCCTGGAATCCGGGTGGGCTCTTACCCTGGTCAGCACGTCCACTTTGGTCGACGTGGGCCCGGCGGAGCTCCTCGCGGAGGCCGTCGAATGCACACGCTTGCCGGTTCTGCAGGCGATGCTCAACATCTTGCAGGGGAAAGATCCGGAGATCATCGAGCTGTTAGGGGATGCCGGCGACGTTTCGTGCCCGATCCCGACCGAGAAACCGGAGACCGAGGAGGCGGTCGGAGAGACGACCGCGGAGCTCGAAGAATCGGAGAACTCTGGGCCCGCCGAGGATGACGATGATGGGAAGGCCCTCAAGGATGTCAGCTGGTATCGACAGGTGCTGAAAGGGGCCTCGCCCGCCGATCTGAGCACGGAGTTCAAGAACGTGGTTGGAGGGCTTCAAGACGAGCGCGATCAGCCCAACGCCAACCAGGTTCGGCGGCTGCAGAATGCCAGGCTCGCCGTAGAGGTCGCTACCCTGTTCGTCCGGACGGGTGCCTTCCAGCACGTGTTCGAGCTGTTGGTCCTGGTACGCAAGGTTGCCAACGGCGATACCGAGGAAGAGCAAGAGCTCCTCTTCCAGACCCAGAGTCTTCGAGCGCAGGTACATGCTGCGCGCCGCGAGGATGACGAGGCTTATGAGGTCCTGGTCGATCTCCAGACAGCCATGCTGGGTTTCATCTCCGACCGTGTCGCCGGCGAACTCTCCCTTAGGACCAGAAACCTACTGGGACACGTCAGCCAGGAGGTGGCCCGTCTGAAGCCGGACTAAGCCATGGTAAACAGCATCGCGACGCCGTTCGGCTGGCGAATCGACGTCGCCACAAACTCGGCTGGCCTCTGTGAATCAGATCTAACGTTCACGATCGTGGGAGACGATGGCGAGCTCGTTCTGGATGCAAACTCTCCACCCCGGGATCTCGAGGCGCGACTTATCTATGACTTCGCCCTTGAGATAGCAGGGCGGGAGAACAACGACTGGCTCCGCCAGCTCGGCTGTTCGCCACTAGTAGAGGAAGAGCATCCGATCGACATTGGGGCTCGCTTTCTTCGGCAACTGAGAGAGGCACTCACCTCGGCGACTCCGGCCGCGAACTCACTCCCCCGCCTCAAGCTTCGTATCAGTGCACTCGAAGGGCGCCTCGCTTCAACCGAGCAAAGAATCTGGGATGCGCTGCAGCGCGTGATCGAGTCCGAATCCGTCGGTGGCGACACCTCTCTCGCTCACGAGGAGATGGTGTTGAGAATCGCCACCGAGGCGAACGGGCGCCTCAAAGGCGCCAGTTCCGGAAGGGTTACCGGCCGAATGGTTCAGTGGCTAGAGACCCGTGGAGCGGTGGAGCAGATTCGCAGCCTCTTCAAGCCGCTGCCCTGGGTGCTACGTGCCGACGTAACACGCGTTTCCCTGACAGTGGCCTTGCTGCTGTTCGCCTGGGTGCAGGCAGGCACTGAGGAGACGGTTCGCCTCGAGCCACCAGCAGCGTGGGCCAGTTTGGCCGCGATCAGCCTGCTCGTCAGTTGGATCGGGTTGCCGCCACTGCTGTCTAAGGTAGGTAGCCGCGCGCGTCATGCGGTTCGTCCTGGCTTTTTACTTCGGTGGGTCGGGACCGCCCAGGGCGGAATTGCGATTCTCCTCGCGATCTTCGTCGGTGGTTCCGTGGCGGCGAACGCGGTGTCTCCAGCGGTGATCCTGCTACTGCTCTGTATCGCTCTGGGAGCGGCAGGGGTTTGGTGGTGGCAGTCTTGCCGACGGGTGCTGGCCGGTAGCGGACGTCGCCATCGGGAAGGGCGAATCGCACGTCGGCGGGCCAGGGCTCTCCTTGCCCTCAACGCTGAGGAAGCACTAGCCAGCGCGCTCCTCATCGGCTTGCTGTGGGGTCTGATACCACCTGCAATTCCGGGATCGGTTCCGAGTGATGCGCCGCGCTACTCTCTGGTCGTGGTGCCGGAAGTAATCGCTCTCGATACTGGCCTGTTCGAGCTCTGGCTAAGACCGGCGCTGGTGCTACTCGTAACCGCCCTGACCCTGCTCTACGGGGTGATCAACGTTAGGGGCCGCGGCCTGGGCTAAGCTCTAGCAGCCGCTTCAGCTCGGATTCGGGAAGCGGCTCGATCCGAAACAGAGTCTTGACGACGGTCTCGACGATCCGCGATCTCATCTCCCCAAAGCTCTCGAGACTCTCGCGCTCATACTCCCGCCGGGGATCGCGTCGACCATAGCCGCGCAGGCCGATGCCCTCCTTGAGCTGGTCCATCGCGAGCAGGTGATCTTGCCAGGATGCGTCGACTGCCCCCAGGATGACTTCTCGCTCCAAGAGCCGCATTTGGTTTCTGGACCCGTTCAGGGCTACCTGCTCGTCATACTTGGTCGCAACGAGGTCCCAGAGGGCTGTACGGAGTTCCTGCCGTCCTATGCCTTTTGGGCCGACCTCGGACTCCGCCACTCGCAGATTGAACCAGGCGAGCATGTCCATACGAAGCTGTTCTAGATCCCAGTCTCGCAGATCGGCATCCTCGGGACAGTTAGTTTCCAGGGAGCCGTCCAGTAGCTCCGCGGAGGCCGCGGCCACGTACTTGAGACCCCCATCGCCTTCCAAAACCTCGTTACGAAGCTGGTAGATCTCCTTGCGCTGGCTGTTTAGTACTTCGTCGTACTCAAGAAGGTGCATGCGGATCTTGAAATTGCGAGCTTCAACCTGGGTTTGAGCGCGCTCGATGGATCGGGAGACCATGCGTGCTTCGATTGGGACGCCTTCCTCCATGCCCAGTTTTTGAACGACGTTTTTGGCGCTCTCGCGCATGAAGAGACGCATGAGGTCGTCTTCCAGAGAGAGGAAGAAACGCGACGAACCAGGATCGCCCTGACGACCGGAGCGACCACGAAGCTGATTGTCTAGGCGGCGCGACTCGTGCCTCTCGGTCCCAACCACGTGCAACCCACCCAGTTTCGAAACGCCTTGTCCCAGCTGGATGTCGGTGCCTCGGCCAGCCATCTTTGTCACGACGGTCACGGAGTCCTTCTGACCCGCTCGTCGGATGATTTCGGCCTCGAGCTCGTGGTTCCGAGCGTTCAGCACCGAGTGTTCGATTCCTCGGCGCGACAAAGCCGCTGACAGAAGGTCGGACTTGTCCTGCTCTAGAACTCCGACCAGCACCGGCCTTCGCTTCTGCCGGTGCTCCTCGATCTCGTCGACGACGGCCGCCCACTTCTCCGCTTTGGTTCGGTATACAAGATCTTGTGAGTCCTCACGGATTCGAGGCAAATGCGTGGGTATAGAGATAACTTCGAGTCCGTACACGGCCCGAAACTCCATCTCCTCGGTCTTCGCCGTGGCCGTCATGCCGGCCAGCTTTTCGTACGAGCGAAACAGATTCTGGATGGTGATGGTCGCTTGGGGGACCTGCTCAGGGTGGACGCGAACGCCTTCCTTCTGTTCGATCGCCTGATGAAGCCCGTCGCTATACCGTCTGCCAGGCGCCAGTCTCTGGCTTCGGCTATCGATCAGGACGATCTCCTCCGCTTTCCCCGCCTCCACTTGGTAGTCGCGGCCGCGTTCGAAGAAGTAGTGAGCGCGAAGCGCCAGAATGACATAGTGGGCCCAGGCAGCATCAATCCCATCCGGCGAGTAGAAACTCTCGACGCCGACCATCCTCTGAGCCGCATCGATCCCAGTATCGGTGAGGACAATCTCCCCATCATCGATACGAAAGTGTCTGCCGTGTTGGAGACGACGAGCGACGCTGTCGGCCCGAGCGTAACGCTCGACTCGACCCGGCGCGGGGCCGCTGACTACTAGGGGAGTACGCGCCTCGTCGATGAGCGTGTCATCGACGTCATCCAGAATCGCATAGTGGCGCCGCTGAACCTGGTGGTCGAGGTTCCGCTTCGTGTTGTCCCGCAGGTAGTCCATACCGATCTGAGCGGCCTGCGCGTAGGTCACATCCGCCGAGTAGGCTCGCCTCCGTTCCGAATCCGTCGACGACGCTTGCACACAGCCGACGCGCAGGCCCAGCGCTCGATAGATAGGCCCCATCCACTCCCAGTCACGTCGGGCTAGGTAGTCGTTCACTGTCACGATGTGAACTCCGCGTCCGAGAAGGGCATTAAGAAAGGCGGGGCACGTGGCGACTAGGGTCTTGCCCTCACCTGTCTCCTGCTCGGCGACCTTGCCCTCGTGCAACGCCCAGCCAGCCATTAACTGAACGGGATGATGAAACAGGCCCGTGTCAGTGCCCCCAAGGGGCGTACGTCGGCCCGCTTCCCGAACCGCAGCAAAGGCATACGCAGCCACCTCGTCGAGCTCCGCTCCGTCGGTGATCCGCGCTTTCATAGTCTCTGCCTGGCTGCGGAGGTCGCTGTCGGTCATCTCCCTGAAGCGACTCTCGAGCGCACAGATTTCTGCAGCCTTCTCTCTGAGTCTCATCACCTCCGGATCCGGAAGGTTCATCCATTTTCGAATTCGTGAGATGAACGGCATTCAGCGAAGTCCCCTACCTCATGAGACCTAAGACGAGATGGAAAGTATGACTATTGGTCGACTCTTCGCGCTGCGGGCCTCGAGTCGCTGCTGCGTGCAGCGCGATGGGGCGTCGGAGACGGTGTCCGTGGCAATCTTCCCGAGCAAGTTAATTCTGACTACCTCTTGCCACTCTTGGCCGGCCTTCGTCGTGTACAGGTTGGCGCCCTTGCGCTGGCAGCAAGGCGCAGCTGACGGCCAGGCAATTCGATGGACGGGCCGCGTGGCGACGGTGTCCCTAAGATAGGAGGTTAGATCACTCCGCGTGTATCTACCATAGTGATCCCGGTTCGCTGTCGTCGAGGCGTGGTGCATTCATCGTGGCTGTGTGGGCCAACAGGTCGCTCGTTCGAAACGTGGAAGCGCTTCTGGCGTCTGTGATCCAGGATAATGGCTGCGGCCGCCCGTCGCTGATTGGCCTCGGGCCAACTCTTGACCTGTGTCTTGTCATGGCGCAAGATCATGGACATTCTGCCCGAGCCGAGCGAGATCAGATGCCTGCTTCTCGCTTGGGCAGCCTTGAGTGTCTGGGTGTTTAAGAACCTATCGGGTGGCGGCTGGCCATGGCACATCCGAGTCACTGAGCCAGAGCGGCGGCGATCTCGCGCGAAGGGTAGTTCCCTCGGTGTTCGAGCCGACGCTGAACACGGCCAAAAGGACTCACTCGAAAGCGAGCGGGCGATGCAAGATCCTACGAAACGAAAGGAGCTCCTGGGAAGGTCACGGCCACCTAGAAGCAATCGACAGTGTTACCGTCGGTACCAATCAAACGAAGCTCAGTGAGGAGCTCACGCGGACTCGCGCACCCGAAACCGCCGGCCTAGCACAGCGAGCGAAATTGCCCACGGGCTGCAGACACCAAGACATCGTGCTCCAATCGTGGACTCATTCGAGGTCTCGTCTCCGCTAACGGCTGGAAAACTCATAGTCGATGATCGCATCTGAGCCGCTGAACTGGTGACTACGACGCAGCTGCTTGAGCGGCCCTCCTGACATGCTCATCCCAAGCCTCGAATGCGGCTTGCTTCTCGGGCCCATAGTGCCACTTGTCGTAGTGGCGTTGTGTGACGCTCTGAGGAGTGTGGTTGAGGCAGGCAGCCTTCACGCTCTCTGTAAAACCAAGGCGCGTCAAGCTGGTGGTGAACGTGGTTCTGAAGTCCTTGGGGCTGAAGTGGGCCCCCGATTTCTTGCGGGCGCGGTAGTAGGCCTTGTTGAGGTACTTGATGGGAGTACCCTCAGTACGCGATGGGAACCAAAGGGTTTGCTGGGTGCGTTCGATCCCATCGAGGATTCGGAGAATCGTTGGGACCAAGTAGACGAGGTGGGGACGCTCGTTCTTCGTCCTGCTGCTTGGGAGCTCCCACCAGTTGGGTTCGACGATCTCCTGGAAGGAGGCGGCGGTGACTTCTTGCCGCCTTTGACCGGTGAGAGCGAGGCACTGAAGGGCGCGAGCGCCTACGCTGCCATCGGCTTCGAGTGCCATCCAGATCTTCCCCAACTCCTCGTCGGTCAGGGCGCGGCTCTCCGGTCGCTCTCGGTGAATGCGCTTGAGGCTCGCTGCCGGTGAGAGTTCGATTTCGTCTTCGTCGAGGGCGAACTGGAAGATCCTGTGGACTAGTGCCTGCGTGCGGTTGGCCATGACTGGTGCGCCGCGATTCTTGATGCCCTTCAGGAGCTCGCGAATGTCTCTTCGGCCAATTTCGGCTACTGGTATTCCGCGCCAAGCCGGCAAGAGATCCTTGTCTAGGATGCGAACGTCTTCCTGCCACGTGCGCTTTTCTTGCTTGGCCCATTCTTCGACGTAGCGCGCGGCGATCGAGTCAAAGGTGCAGGGACCCCGCCGAACGGGCTTGCGGGGATCCTCTTGATTGGCGGCGAGCCCTCGGATCCTCTTCGTCTCCTCGCGGGCTCGGCGGAGCTTCATCTCGGGGTATCGCCCGATCTTGTCGCGACGTTGTCGCCCTCGGAACCGGTAGCGAACGAAGAACGAGACGAGGCCATTGGGGTTCACTCGCGCCGCTAGGCCGGTCTCTTTATCGTCGTAGAACTCAGTTTGCTGAACCGGTGGTCGAGAGCTCAGGCCGCGGAGAAACGGATCGGTCAACAGTACGCTCGGCATGCCAAAAAGGTACCAAAAAGGTACCAGAGTTGACCAGGTTGCTCTGGGGTGCGTTGGGACGCGATGGGAAGAAGGTACTGCAATTATTGGGTTTGTGGAGATCCTCTGGAACGGATTGGGATGCCATAGGACGTACTCACCCTGACTGAAAATCAGGGTGTCGGTGGTTCAAATCCGCCCCTGGGCACCACTGAACCGGCGCCTTTGCCAGAGCAAGCTGGGGCAGCACGACGCCGACGGCTGGACCGAATCTCCGGCGACCTTCTCCGGCTTTCGCGTTCTCGAAGGCTGCGGGATCCTGGCTTGTTTAGTTCTAGCAGTCCGACTCCTCCGGATCCCCGGATCACTCCACGACGGATCGGAACCAGGCTGTCGTGTCGCTGCTCTCGAAGCCATCGCGGAGGAGCGGTCGCACACCAAGAAGCACGGCGATTGCGCCCGCGTCGCTCACGGCTCCAACATCGTCGAATTGGACCGCTATCGCCAGGTCAGCGGCACCGTTGCCATCGAAGTCGCCGCCCACGAGCGCAGAAGCGAAGTTGTCGCCCTGCTCGGCAGTGTCCAGTACCGCGGGGACGTCTTGGTGCCAGAACTGACTACCCGAGGCGGCCAAGCC
>JANQPS010000946.1 GCA_028285365.1 Thermoanaerobaculia bacterium
GCGCGAGCACCCCCAAGACGAGGTCCCTCGGTTCGGCGCCAAGTGCAAGTCGAAGCCCCAGCTCTCGACGTCGCGCCGCCACCAGCCTGCTCAGCATGGCGTAGATGCCGACGACGGCAATGACCATGGCAAGCGTTGCGAAGCTCGCCATGACGGTGGCAGTGAAACGTCGCGGGCCAAGCTGCTCTCTGACTCGCTCCTCCATGGTCGCAAGACCGGCCAGCGCGAGGCTGTCGTCGAGCTCGCCGACGATCCGGCGGACTTGCGGGACGAGGGACATCGGGTCGTTTTGAGCAAGCACTGCCACGCTCATGACGTCGAAGGGGATCTGGGCGTGCGGCACGTAGATCGAGGGAACCGGCGATGCCTCGAGACCCAGTTGTTTGGTGTCGGCGGTCACACCCACGATGGTCCGCTCGATGTCGCCGTCGTCTGGATTGCGATAGCCGACCACAACCTGGCGACCGATGGGGTCGTCGTCACCGAAGGCGCGTCGGGCAAAACTCTCGTTGACGATGACCACGGGTAGGGAGGAAGCGCGGTCAGAGGCCTCGAAGTATCGACCCTGGAGTAGGTCGATGTCGAGCGCCTCGAAGTAGGAAGGGTTGATCGGACGAAACGAGGCGCTCTGACTGCGGCCGTCTTCGGGCGCCCCGTCCCCCACGACCCGGTAGCTGAAGAACCAGCCAGGATTGAAAGGCAGCCAGGGCACGAGCCCCACCTCCTCCACGCCTGGCAACGCCGTCAGTCTCGTCTCGAGCTCTTCGAAGAAGGCGAGCTCGCGCTCTCGATCTTCGCCGTAGGTGCCGTCCGGCAGCTCGAGCCGAAAGGTCAGGAGACGCTCGCTGCTGAAGCCAGTATCGACCTGAGTGGCGGCGAGAAAACTGCGGACGAGAAGACCCGCGCCGATGGCCAGCATGACCGCGAGGACGATCTGTCCAACGACGAGCGCGGCATGAAGACGTCGGGACCCGGCGGTTCGGGTCGCGGACCGAGATCCGAACTCTTCGGGCTTCAGCCGAGCGGCGGTCACGAGACCCGCGGTCAGACCGGCGACGAGAGCGAGCAGGGTGGCGAAGAGCACGATGCGCGCGTCGATGGCGACGGTTTCGAGTCGTGGAAGCTCGTAGGGCAAAGAGGTCTTGACGACCCTCAGACCAACCACCGCGAGGGCCATCCCGATCAGTGAAGCCGCGCCGGTCAGCAGCCAACCTTCGATCAGGAGTAACCTCACGATCCGTGAACGTCCAGAGCCGAGTGCGGCGCGGACCGCCAGCTCACCCTGTCGCAGGAGGCCTCTCGTGAGCAGCAAAGACGAAGTGTCGAGGACGCCGAGGATCAGCACCAGGAGCATGGCTGCCATCAAGAGGAGGATGGGCCGTTGGCTGGAACGGGTGAGTGCAGCGTGCAACGATTCCAGGTGGATGCCGCGGTCGCGGTTGTTTTCCGGGTAGAGCTGAGCCAGGGTCTTGCCGATCGTGTCGAGCTCGGCCAGCGTCTGATTCCGTGAGACGTCGTCGCGCTCGCGTGCCACGACGACCAGATACTGGGCGCCTCGACTCCCGGCCACATCGAAGTCGAAGTGCAGTGGAGCCCAGATGTCGGTTCCGTGCGGAAGGGTGGCCGAAGTTGATGCCACGCCGACCAGGGTGACGGTCTGACCGTCGACCGTGATCGCGCCGCCGAGGTGCCGGGACTCGCTGCCGAGCCGCTGCTCGAAGAACCTCTCGCTCACGACGACGACTGGTTGTAGCGTCGAATAGTCGTCTGCGAGGATGAAGCGGCCTTCGAGAGGCGTCGCTCCGAGGGCATCGAAGTAGCCCTCGGTGACCTGGAGGATCTCTGCTGTGAAGGGGTCGCCGAGACCGGTAATCGTGGCTTGCGAGTCGTTGAAGGCTGCCATTGCCGCGAAGCTCTCGGCGCGGTCGCGCCAGTCTTCGAAGTTAGCCGGCGAGACGTACTCGGCGCCTCCGTCGGCGGAACGCTCGGTGAGCAGAACGAGTTTCTCGGGGCTCGGAAACGGCAGGGCTCTGAGCAAGAGGCCGTCGACCAGGCTGAAAACGACGATCGAAGCACCCATGGCAAGAGCCAGGGTGCCTACGGCTGAGGCCGTGGTCCACGGCGAGGAGCGAAGCCCGCGCACCGCCGAGCGCACATCGAGAGTGAGTCCGGACCACCACGCGCGACGCCTTCCCGAGCGACGACGGCGCTGCTGGATTTTCCGGCATTCGCACGCGTGGCGATCGAGGTGGCCAAACCGGCGTCGAGCCTCGTCCTCGGCTGCTTTCGGAGTCCAGCCCTGGCTGACGAGGTCGCGTCGAGTCATGTCGAGATGGAAGGCGATCTCTTCGCCGACTTCGCAAGCGAGCTGATGGTCAGTCTTGAGCTGCGGGTCGTTCTGGATCGACATCACGTCGCCTCGAGAACTCGTCCAACCATGTCGACGTAGCGGTGCCACGTCTTCTGCTCCTCACGCAGTCGCGCGCGCCCGGCCCGAGTCAAGCGGTAGAACTTAGCCCGCCGGTTGTTCTCGGACTGCCCCCACTCGGCTTCGATGAGATCCTTTTCTTCGAGGCGATGAAGCGCAGGATAGAGCGCACCCTCCTCGAGTAGGAGATTGTCGTCGGAGGCGCTCCTCAGCCAAGACAAAACTCCGTAGCCGTGTCTCGGGCCAGCGGTGAGAGCGCGAAGCACCAGGAGGTCGAGGGTGCCCTGGATGAGCTGCAGTGGTCGCGTCGGCATGTTGCTTCCCCTAATGTCTTAGGGTAACGTATCGAACGCTCCCCTAAATCGTCAAGGGGAAGGTGCCGCGCAGCTGGGCGCGTGGGGCGTTTCGATCGAGTGACGCCAGGAAAGCTATTGGTCGCTGGCCTCGCTCTCGAGAAGGCGTGCGCCCCTCAAGATGTTGCCCATCGCATAGTTGCCTTCGTGGCACGCGTATTCGTAGAGACGATCAGGAGTGCGCGGCCAGAGGTACTCGCCGCTGTACGGGCTCGTGTAGTCGGAGTCGTCGACCGTGAACTGATAGAGCAGGGCTCCCGGTCCCATGGGAGTGAAGCGTTCGGTGACGTGGAGGTGATCACGCTCGGGTCCGGGCAGACTCCGGAAGTTCGTCGTCTCGACGACGAGGGTGTCACCCTCCCACCGACCGATCGAGTCGCCGCTCAGTGAGCGCATTTCCTCGGAACCGTGGTCTCCTTCGAGACGGATCGCACGTGTCCAGTTCATCCACTCGATCAGAATCATCACGTGCGTGTCCGTCTGGATGATTCTCTTGAGATTGTTGTAGGGCACCGAGATGGCGGGGACGGTGGCGATCCCGACGTACAGGCAGCGGTCGGACAGCGACAGCGACTCGGGCCCGTCGTAGGGATCGTCGCCTGTCTCGAGCCACCAGGCGCCACCGGTGTTCTCGTAGGAGTAGGGGTGGTGCTCGGCCCGTCGCTTCTTCCCGGACTCCGACAGGGGCGGTAGACGCCCGTTGGGCGGGTCGTAGAGCACCGACGTGCGGTATTCGCCGTCGATCGGGTAGATCTTGGTGCCCATGTCGATCCAGAAGAAGTTGTAGCCGCCGACCTGGCCGGAGGGTCCGGTCGAGCCGTCACCACCCGCAGGCGGAGCCGAACGCTCAGGGTCGCTCGCTTGCGACAGCAACTCACCGAAGCCTGCCATCTGGCGCGCGATGGCTTCGGCGTCCGCTTCCGGCATGATCTTCTGGTCGCCGTACTTGGGATCCCGCTGGAAGGGGGTCAGGTTGGCGATGTCGTAGGTGCCGGAGAGATCGGGTCGACCGCTGGCCGTTCTCGGCAGGTCGCCGTTCTCGTTGGCGAACAGGGCCGACGCGCCCGCGAGGCAAAAGGCGCAGAGCAGAGCGAGTGAATTGGTGGTTGCCGAATGACGTCGCAAAGCGAACCTCCTGTCTGGAGTTTCTCGATGACCTTTCGATTTCGACTCTCTGGCCGAGAGGTCAAGAGTATCCGGTCTTCGCGAGGCCACGGGGTGACGGCCCGTTCACGCCAAAGTCAGACCGGTGCCGTCTCGTGCTCCCAGTCGTTCTACCGCTTCGGAGTGAGAGCGCGTTGGAAGAAGGCCTCGGCCGCGCGCGGTTGGTCCTGCTGCGAGAAGTTCTGTGTGTTGAGTGCAATTCCGAGTCGCACGCACACCCCGTCGGCGTCGTCGACCCCGCTCTTCTTGAGGAACTTCGGCAGCAGTTGCTTGATCACCGCTGACATCTCGTGGGGAGTCACGGAGGACGGGTCGAGACCACCCTCCTTGAGGGCAAAGCGGAGGGTTCCCCGTGCTTGGAGTGCCTCGAGCCCGGTGTGATCCTGGATGGCATGGCCCGTCCAGTCGAACACTGGAGACGTCGTCATCTACGCCTCGCTCGCAGCAGGCGCTTTGCCGAAGAAGGCCAGCCACATGCAGGCCGCACAGGCGATTCCCCAGATCGCCACGAAAAGCTCCTCAGGGAGTCGCGTTTCGCTGTAGTGGTGCACGAAAGCGACTAGCTGAACGGTGAGGAAAAGCCCTGCGATCGCTCCGGTACCGTAGCTCCAGAGCCTGAGGCGTCGCGCCAGCAGGGGGTCAGCGTCGCCGAGTCCGATCTTCCATCGGCGGAGGAGGTTCTTGCGGAAGCGCAGTGACGCCAGACTCATCCAGACGTACGGGACGAGCAGGAGGACCTGGGTCGCTCGACGAAAGTAGAAGTTCGGCTCACTCGACCCGAGATCGATAGGGAAGACGTCGAAGATCAGCAGGACGGCGAGCGTCAGCACCGAGAGCGGCGCCCACCCTTTGCCGACGTAGAACAGCTTCCAGATCGCGACTGCGATCAGCACCGAGCCGATGGCGATCAGGGCCCGGGAAGCGTAGGGCCTCGCCCGCTCCAAGGTCTCCGGCAACTCGATGAAGACCTGCACGATGCCGAGAAAGTAGCCGATACACCCCGCCACCGCGAACGCCAGTCCGATCAGCAGCTCCGGGAGCTCGCCAGTCCGTCGCGCCAGCCAGAGTAGGCGGACTCCGACGATGATCGAAGTCAAGGCGAACAGGACTCCACCAACGAGGTTGGCGACTTGTAGGAATGAGCTCATCGCGATTTGACTGGTCTTTTTGGGGTAGCGCCCTAGTGTAGACCCCCGATCCGCCATTTTTCGTGGTGTGGCGCCGCTGAAGACGCGGTCGAGTTGCTGCCAGGAGGAGTCCGAGGCGCCCAGACGAAACCGAACCGTGGGTTCGAGCGTTGAACACTTGGGCGAGAGGCGACGCTTCTCCAGACGAGATCGAAACGACCGCTGCAACCTGTGCCATGCTAGATCGTAGGTCCTGAGACAGATTTGGGTACACAGAGAATCACGTCCCGAGTAGGACTCGTGGCTAGCCGACAGCGAACGATCACATGGATGTAAAACGCGAAGGCGTCGTCGAGGCGCGCAGGAAAAAGCAGGTCATCTACAGCATTCTGGGCGGAATCGTCGTGGTTCTTGCCTCGATCTGGCTGTGGAATCTAGAACCTGCACCACCTTCGGTGTCGAGGTCATCGGTCTATCTGGGAAGCGTCGAGCGCGGCGAGATGCTGCGGCAGGTCCGCGGCCCCGGGACCCTCGTACCCGAAGAAATCCGCTGGATCTCGTCGCGGGTTCAAGGCCGAGTCGAGCGCCGGGTCGTTCTGCCGGGTGCGGAGGTAGGTCCTGGCACGGTCATTCTCGAGCTCAGCAATCCAGAGCTCGAGCAGCAGACCGAAGACGCAATGCTCAGGCTCCAGCAGGCCGAAGCCGATTTCACGAACCGCAAAGCGGACCTGGACAGTCGGCTGCTCAATGAGCACGCGGCGGCCGCCGCTCTCGAGAGCGAGTTCAAGCAGGCCGTTCTCCAGTACGAAGCTGACAGCCGGCTGGCGGAAGAGGGCCTCAAGCCCGAGCTCGAGCTGCAGCTGTCGAAGCTGCGTGCCGAAGAGCTCGAGAGTCGCAACGAGATCGAAAAGGACCGTCTTCGCGCGAACGAAGAGGCATTTGCCGCTCAGCTCACCTCGGAGCGACGTCGCCTCGACCAGGCGCGCGCCCTCTATCAGCTCAGGGTCGAGCAGCTGGACTCTCTGAGTGTCTCGGCCGGACTCAACGGGGTGCTTCAGGAGCTGGCGGTCGAAGAAGGTGAGCAGATCACGGTCGGTACGCGTCTTGCTCGAGTCGCTCAGCCGGAGAATCTGAAGGCGGAGCTCCGTATCGCTGAGACGCAGGCCAAAGACATAGCTCTCGGGCAGCCGGCAGTGATCGATACCCGCAACGGCATCATCGAGGGTGAGGTCATGCGAATCGATCCTGCGGTCCGCAACGGAAGCGTCACCGTCGACGTCAGCCTGATCGGCGAGCTCCCCAAAGGCGCTCGCCCCGACCTGTCGGTCGACGGTACGATTCAGCTGGAGCGTCTGGAAGACGTTCTCTATGTGGGGCGTCCTGCCTATGGGCAAGCTGAGAGTCTGATCAGCCTCTACCGTCTCGATCCAGAAGGAAATACCGCGACGCGGATCCAGGTCCAGCTCGGACGCACGTCGGTCACGACTGTCGAGGTGCGGTCTGGTCTGGTCGAGGGCGACCGCGTGATTCTCAGTGATACGTCACAGTGGGAAGACTCCGACCGCATCCGGCTCGACGCGTAACAGCCAGCGGGACTACGGAGCATCGAGTCTGACTCGTCACATCTGCATTGCCACCTGAATCTACCTACCACCGAAAACCAAAGATCTCAGAGAATCGGCTCCACGACTTGCCAGGGACCGAGCTCTCGTTTCAATTGGAGCCCGCTCGCAGCGGCTCCTTCGGAAAAGAGGAGAAGCCATGTCGGACGCACTAATCCAGCTGCGCGGAGTGAGCAAAGTCTTCTACACGGACGAGGTCGAGACCCACGCGTTGGGTGGAATCGACCTGGACATCGAAAAGGGTGAGTACGTCTGTATCGCTGGCCCGTCGGGTTGCGGAAAGTCGACCCTGCTTTCGATCCTTGGCCTGCTGGACACTCCGACCGAGGGCGAGTACGTCCTGAACGGTCAGCAGGTCGCGAATCTCAAGCTCTCTCAGAGAGCACGAATTCGTAATCGCGAGGTCGGCTTCATCTTCCAGGCGTTCAACCTCATCGGTGACCTGACGGTCTACGAGAACGTCGAGCTTCCGCTCACCTATCGGGGAACCCCGAGTGCCGAGCGCCGCAAGAAGGTGGAAGTCGCTCTCGAGCGCGTCGGGATGTCGCATCGCATGAAGCACTACCCGTCGCAGCTGTCCGGCGGTCAGCAGCAGCGTGTCGCCGTAGCGCGCGCCGTCGTTGGTGATCCGTCGATCGTGCTGGCTGACGAGCCGACCGGTAACCTCGATTCCACCAATGGCGAGGCGGTCATGGAGCTGATGACCGAGCTGCACGAAGGCGGCGCGACCATCTGCATGGTGACCCATGATCCTCGCTATGCGAGCTTCGCCAAGCGTACGGTTCGCCTCTTCGACGGCCGCATCGTAGAGCAGCAAGCCGCGTAGCGCGCAGGTTCAGCTCGCAAAGCGAGCTGAACCGGAGCGCTATCCTGAGAGGGCGGTCGGAGTGCGTCGCAGACGCACCCGACTGAGCCCGCGAAGGATCCCCGCGTTTCGACGTTTCGGTTCGGTACTGGCTGGACCGCGACCGCTCGAATCCCCTTTCGCTCGTCGGCAGGGACCTCGCGGCGGTGATGTCGTGGAGAGATTCTTCGCTTCGCTCAGAATGACGGGCGGGGGGAATGGGAGATGAGGAATGACGGGCGGGGGGAATGGGAGATGAGGAATGACGGGCGCGGGGAAGGGATGGGGTGAGGAATGACGGGGTGAGTGATAGCGGGGTGTCGAATAGCGAGGTGAGGAGTAGCGGGGTGAGAAATTGCGGGGTGAAGAATGACGCGCGCGGGAGATGACGCGTGCGTGACCACGGGTCGGGGGCGCGAAGTTGTCTGACCTCGAGGCTGCCAGGTCCCCAAGACTGCCTGGCAGATCCTCGACGCCGAGATTTTGCCTTCGGCCGGACCCCACCGCCGCGACGCTTTCCGCTCGTCCCTCCAGGTCCGCTCGGAACGAGATTGGAGCGTTGGACTCCCCTCAGCGAGTTTCGGCGTCGTGCCCGCACCACACCAGCCCGGAGACCAGCTTCGGGATGAAGCGAGTGGACTTGGGTGGGAGGACGTCTCCGTCTTCGGTCGCTTGCGCAAACCCCTGAGCGCTCATCGGTGGTAGCCAGAATCCGGCCTTGGCTTCGCCTGTGTTCACCATGTCGTAGAGGTCGTTGGGGTTGGAGCGGTAGAGGATCGTGCCGTCGCTCGCGTTGCTGATGTCGAGGCCAGAGGCTGCGAGCAGCTGGTAGTGCAGTAGGACGACCGACAAGCCAGCCTTGCGACCGGGCGTGCTGTCGGGGACTCTTTTCGGGTCCAGCGACCAGATCTCGGGCGAGCCTCCCGCAAACCAGACGCCGATCGCCGGCTGGTCCGACGCGGCGACCTCGGCCGCGAGATCGTGCCCGTTGGTCGAGACGGCGGACGTGCGTGAGATGGTGAGACTCTCGAGTCGGTTCTCGTCGAGCTCCACCATGACGGCGCGATGGATGGGGTCGATCGCAACCCCCTCGGCACTCGACGGTGTGATGACCGCCATCTTGGCGCCGGCGGCTGTGCCGTCGTCGCAGGAATGTTTCTTGGCATACAGCTGAGCGGTCTTCGTTCGGTGGTGGCCGTCGGCTATGGCTGCACCGCCAGCTGCGAAGACTTCCTGGTAGAGCTTGATCCGTTCGGCGTCGTCGAGGTGGTAGAGCACGTGTCTCTCACCGGTTGCTGGATCGGTGTGCGAGACGATTTCCTCCAGCGTCTCGAGGTCTTCTGCCAGCAGGCGGTCGAGCTCGCCGTCTTTGTCGTCGGCGATGACGAAGACCGGCTCGATGTCGATCTGCATGGCCTCGAGCAGGGCGAGTCGATCTGCCAACGGCTTGTCGACCGTGTGCTCGTGTGGTCGCAGGCCGTGGTCTACCCCGGGTGCGATCGACAGGAGGCCGCAAATGCCCGGTCGCCTGCGGCCGTCGGTGAGCTCGACGACGTACGGGTAGAGAGCGGGCTCCGAGTCGCGTACGACGACACCCTCAGCCGACCAGCGCTCATGAAGCGCGCGAGCGGCAGCTTGTGGATCGTCCTGTTTGGGGTCGGGTCTCGTGAGGTGCGAATAGTGCTGTGGCGAGAGGGCGTGCAGCTGGCGTCTCTTCTCATCGTCGATCTGGTCGAACGGAGGAGCGGCGAGAGCGCCAGCGTCGCGGTCGTCAGTCGCTTGGTAGCGGAAACCCTGAAAGGCGAGAAGCTTCATCTGAGGATCTCTCCGAGATAGTCGGCTGGGGTGTTCTGGCAAGAACGGAATTGCGAAGTGGGGAACTCAGCGCTCGAGAAACCGACGGAAGCGCTCGGCCACACCCGAAGCCACGCCGCGATCCTGGTTGGAGTAGAGCTCTCTGTAGAAGCGCTGGATCAGTGGCGCCCCCACCGTTCGGTTGAGCAGAGTCTTCGTTGACCGAACGGCCTCCTGGGGATGTTCGGAGATCGCACTCGCAAGCTCGAGCGAGGCTTCGATGATCCGGCTCTGCTGGGTGGTTCGGTTGAGGAGACCGATCCGATACGCCTCGTCACTGTCCACCGTGGCTGCGGTGTAGAGCAGCTCCTTGGCTTTGGGCAGTCCTACGATGCTCGGCAGGTGCCAGGTTCCGACGGCCATGCCGTAGCGAACGCCGGGGAAGCAGAAGGTCGTCTTCTCGCAGCCGACGCGCAGATCGCAGGCGCAGGCGAGCTCGGCGCCACCGCCGTGAGCATGGCCGTTGACTGCTGCAATGGTCGGTTGCGGTAGATCAGCGACAGCGCGAAACAACTTGCGTGTGTCTTGCAGAAAGCGTTTGACGCGTGCCGGCTTCTCGTCGAGCATGAAGCGAATGTCGGCGCCGGCACAAAAGGCCTGCTGTCCGGCTCCGGTGAGGATCACGACAGCCACCTCGGTGTCGGTGGCGAGGGTCTCGAGAGCCGACGTCGCTTCGACCACGAGATCGTGATTCAGGACGTTGTGCTTCTCTGGCCTCACCAGGCGAAGAACCGCGGCGGCGCCACGGTGCTCGAGGCTGACGACGTCTCCACCCACGGGGTCACTCATGGGGTGGAGAGTATCCGAGAGGCGCGCTCTTCGTGCGCCTTTCGGGATGTGACGAGAAGGCTCAGGCTGCGGCGACGTCGTCGTCGGCTACGAGCTCGACCGCCAAGCTCCCTTCTTTCACATCGATTCGTAACTGCGACCCGTCGACGATGTCCCCGGCGATGAGGGCTCGCCCGAGTCGTGTTTCGAGCTCATGCTGCAAGTACCGCTTGAGTGGCCTGGCGCCGTAGACCGGGTCGAACCCCTCGCGCGCGATGAACGTGCGAGCTGCGTCGGTGAGCTCGATCGTCAGGTTGCGGTCTGCCAGGCGTTTCCCGAGTGACGCGAGGAGTAGGTCGACGACCTGCTCGATCTCGCTGAGAGTCAGCGGCTTGAAGAGGACGATGTCGTCGACCCGATTGAGAAACTCGGGCCGGAAGTGCGAGCGCAGCTCCGACATGACCGCTGTGCGCGCTGACTCCGAGATGTCTCCGTCATTGCCGATTCCCTCGAGCAGGTGAGGTGACCCGAGGTTGGAGGTCATGATCACGACGGTGTTCTTGAAGTCCACCGTATGTCCCTGCGCATCGGTCAGTCGGCCATCGTCGAGCAGCTGGAGCAGGACGTTGAAGACGTCCGAATGGGCCTTCTCGATCTCGTCGAAGAGAACCACGGAGTACGGCTTGCGGCGAATCGCCTCGGTGAGCTGCCCGCCTTCGTCGTAGCCGATGTAGCCCGGGGGAGCGCCGATGAGTCGGGCCACCGTGTGCTTTTCCATGTACTCCGACATGTCGATGCGAACGATGTTCTCTTCGCTGTCGAAGAGCGCTTCAGCAAGAGTCTTCGCGAGCTCCGTCTTGCCCACGCCGGTCGGGCCCAGGAAGATGAAGGAGCCGATCGGCCGCCGCGGGTCTTTGATTCCTGCGCGTGCTCGGAGCACCGCGTCCGAGACCAGTTGGACGGCTTCGTTCTGGCCGATGACCCGTTCGTGCAGGATCTCGTCCAGCCGGAGCAGCTTGTCTCTCTCGCCTTCGACGAGTTTGGTGACCGGAATGCCGGTCCAGCGCGACACGATCTCGGCAATCTCGTTGTCGGTGACGTTTTCACGGAGCAGCTTGTCGCCGACGTCTTCGTCGTCGTCGCTCAACTCGGTCAACTGAGCCTCGAGGGTTGGAAGGACGCCGTGCCGGAGCTCGGCAGCCCGATTGAGGTCGTAGTCGCGCTCGGCGACCTCGATGTCCTGACGGATCTGCTCGATCTGCTCGCGCAAGTTGCGCTCGCGGTTGATGCCTTCCTTTTCGTTCTCCCACTGCGTGCGCATCTCGGTTGCACGCTCCTTGAGATTGGCGAGCTCCTCGCGCAGCGTCTGGAGCCGCTCTTTGCTCGCCTTGTCGGATTCTTTCTTGAGCGCCGCCTCTTCGATCTCGAGACGCATCACTTTGCGAGTCACCTCGTCGAGCTCCGCCGGTAGGGAGTCGATCTCGGTGCGAATCAGAGCGCAGGCCTCGTCGACGAGGTCGATCGCCTTGTCGGGTAGGAAGCGGTCCGAGATGTAGCGATCGGAGAGTGTCGCTGCGGCGACGATTGCGTTGTCGAGGATGCGCACTCCGTGGTGGACCTCGAACCGCTCGCGGAGGCCGCGCAGGATCGAGATCGTGTCTTCGACGGTGGGAGCTTCGGTGAGCACCGGTTGAAAGCGGCGCTCGAGCGCAGCGTCCTTTTCGATGTGCTTGCGATACTCGTCGAGCGTGGTGGCGCCGATGCAGTGCAGCTCTCCGCGGGCGAGCATCGGCTTGAGGAGATTGCCGGCGTCAGTCGAGCCTTCCGTGCGACCCGCGCCGACGATGTTGTGTAGCTCGTCGATGAACAAGAGCACGCGCCCTTCACTCGCGGTGATCTCTCCCAGAACGGCTTTGAGACGCTCTTCGAATTCACCCCGGTACTTGGCACCCGCGAGCAGCGACCCGATGTCCAAGGAGAAGATGGCTCGCTCCTTGAGCCACTCGGGGACGTCGCCTCGCACGATGCGTTGAGCCAGGCCTTCGACGATTGCGGTCTTTCCGACTCCTGGCTCCCCGATGAGAACCGGGTTGTTCTTCGTCTTCCGCGAGAGGATGCGGATCACCCGTCTGATCTCGGCATCCCTGCCGATGATCGGATCGAGCTTGCCTGCCCGGGCCTGCGCCACGAGGTCGACGCCGTACTTCTCGAGAGCTTCGTAGGCGGCTTCCGGGGTGGAGCTCGTGACTCGCTGGCTGCCGCGCACCTGCTGCAGAGTCGACATCAGGCGGTCGCGCGTCACTCCGGCGTCGGTGAGGAGCCTAGAGGCGGCACCATCTCCATCCAGCATGGCGATCAGGAGATGCTCGACCGATACGTACTCGTCCTTGAGTCGCTTGGCTTCGTCCTCAGCTTTCACCAGCAGGTCCTGAAGCTGGGAGGTCACGTAGACCTTGCCCGCTTCTTGTCCAGTCGACTGGACCATTGGGCGGCGATCCAGCTCACCGTCGAGTTCGCTGCGCAACTCCTGCGTGGCGACTTCGAGTCGTTCGAGGAGTCTGGGCACGAGTCCGTCAGCAGACTCGAGGAGCGCGACGAGGAGATGCTCGACGTCGACTTGCTGGTGACCACGCCGGAGAGCGTGATTCTGAGCAGACTGAAGGGCTTCTTGTGACTTCAGCGTCAGGTTGTTCATATCGTCCTCCCGTCGAGGCGGAGAGCGGGGCGCTCTCCGCAGGGCTTATTGGAGTTTGTCCGTGAGGTCAGCTGGCCTGTTCGGCATCCTCTTCCGCGGACTCACTCTGGTCTTCACTCTGGTCTAGAGCGCGTAGCTGTTCGTAGAGCTCGCGCTGGGAATCGCTCAAGGTGTCGAATCCGATGCGGATCTCGACGAACAGGTCTCCGTCCGTTCCTTTGGGGTTGGGTAGACCTTTGCCTCGGAGTCTGAGTTTGCTGCCGGACGAGGAGCCGGCCGGCAGCTTGATGCGGGTGTCGCCGTCGAGCGTCGGCACGTCGACGGTGCCTCCCAAAGCCGCGAGCCAGGGTGCAACCGTCACGATGGTTCGGAGGTGGCGGCCGTCGAGCTCGAATCGAGAGTCCTTCTGGAGCTCGATCGTCAAGAACAGGTCGCCGGCGGGGCCACCGATGCCCGATTCGCCCTGCTCGGAAAGTCGCAGCTTCTGGCCAGGGAGGATCCCCTGGGGGATCTTGACCTTGAGAGAGCGCGTCTGGCCCGTGGTCGGGTCGATGACGTCCATGCGCCTGGTCGCACCGTTGGCCAGATCGGCGAGAGAGATGGCCAGCGAGGTCTCGCGGTCACGCCCGCGGCGCGGGGCCTGTGCAGTTCGGTGCGCAGCGCCGCGCTGTCGATTGCGGTGCGCACCAGCCTGTTCGCCGAACAGCATCTCGAAGAACGAGCTGAAGCCGCTCCCGCCGAAGTCGAAGCCGCCGTCTTGCGAGCCGAAGTCGAACCGGATGTGCTCGAAGCCAGGAGGAGGGGTGCCCTGGCTTCGACCCTGTTGCCAGGCCTGGCCAAAGCGGTCGTACTTCTGGCGCTTTTCCGGGTCGCCGAGAACCTCGTAGGCCTCGCCGATCTCCTTGAAGCGGACTTCCGCATCGGCATCCTGGTTCAGATCAGGGTGATTCTCACGTGCCAGTTTGCGGTAGGCCTTCTGGATGTCGGCCTGATTGGCTTGGCGAGTGACCCCGAGAGTCTTGTAGTAGTCGTGATACTGCACAGCGCTTGGCTTCCTGGACAGGGTTGAACGTTGGATCCGGGGATCGCAGAGGACCCACAAAGGATCTTAGTGTCCCGTCGTCACATTGTACAACGCGTGACCGCCAGATTCATTCCAGATTTTAGCGAGATAGGCTCACATCCTCGCTTCGACTTGGATGATGAACCACAGGACCGCCTCGCTTGGCGACCTTCGAGCGAGCCGACCGTCTCTCGTCCGAACGAACGGAGTTGCCGCTGCGATTCGGGCCGCAGCCAGTCTGTGAAGCCCGCCAGCGACGACAGCCGCTCGGCTAGTGGCTCGGGCCGTTTCCAGGTTGTCCTCGCCCGGCGGTTCCTCAGCGTCGCGCTCGCGCACTCCTGCCTGCGTCGTCGCCGGCGCGCGTTCGCTGAGCGCAGCTCACCGGACATTGCCGCTCTCGTCGACTGACCGACGTGCAAGGTCACGCGAAGACCAGGTCCACCACTGTGCCCGTGACGAGTGGCCTGGCAAACAGGGTAGCGCCTCAGGTGCGCTCCCGAGCCGTCAGGGAGGGGTCAGATCGAACTGCGTGTAGTTCTTCGCGATGTACGACTCCCACTCTTCGGGAGTCTCTTCCAGCGGGAAGATCGCTTGCACCGGACAGGCATCGACGCACAGACCACAGTCGATGCACTCTTCGGGGTGAATGTAGAGCATCTCCCACGTCTCGTCTTTGCCGTAGATGCAGTCGACGGGGCACACGTCCACGCAGGCCGTGTCCTTAACACCAATGCAGGGCTCAGTGATGATGTGGGTCATTGACGGTGTCTCTTGTCAGTTACGTGTTTACGCGTCGGGTGCTTGCTGGAGTTGCTCGTTGGAGCGCTCACGCGGAGGCCGAATTATAGCTACGGCTTTCGCGGATGCCACCGGTCTCGGGAGACGAGATCAGCTGTCGTGCCGCGCCTGCTGAGGGCAGGGTGACTGGTGGTCTCGAAAAGGCCTCCTAGAAGCGCGCGGGTAGGAACGACTCGACGACGGCGTCGTCCTCTTGAGCTGCCATCCGGGCGACCTTCTCTGCAGTCCAGGGTGCCAGCAGGATGCCGTTGCGGAAGTGACCGCAGGCGAGCAGGACACGTGGGTGATCGCGCAGCGGACCCACGATGGGAAGACCGTCCGCGCTCGCAGGTCGCAGGCCAGCCCAGTGATCGGCGATGGCCTTCCACTTGAGACTCGGAAAGAGCCTCTGCGCGGCTTCGTCCAGATGTCGCTTGCCCTCTTCGGTGGTCGTCTCGTCGAAGCCGACGTCTTCGACGGTGGCTCCGAAGACGAGTTTGTCTCCACGTGAGAGTGCATAGCTCTCGCCCGATCGGAGAGACTGGGGGAGCCGCCAATCGAGACCCGAGTACGAGACCATCTGGCCACGAACCGGCCTGACCGGAGCGTGCCAATCCGCCTCGATCTGGCTCGTCCATGCCCCTGAGGCCACTACCACGCCTTTGACCTCGGTCCGCCAGCCGCTACCGGACAGCTCGATGATCGAGCGTTGAGTGCGGATACGCTCGACCCGCCTCTGGAGATGAATCGGCACGTGACGCGCAGTCAGCCACCGATGCAGTGCCGTGACGATCTGCGACGGGGAGACCCGATACTCGTTGGGAAAGAAGAGAGCACCGCGGGTCTCGGGGTTGAAGGTAGGGACCTCGCGGAGCAGCTGCTGAGAACTCCAACGCTCGCAGGTTTCGCCGAGGCTTCGCGCCAGCTCTTCGAGAGACTCGTTGTGCGCCGACTCCTCGGCTGTGAGCTCGGCTACGACCGAGCCTGAGGTCTCGAACCCCAGGTCGATGTCGGTCGCGTCGCTGAGCTCGGCGGCCCAGTTCGGCCAGAGGTCGCGTGATTCGATCGATGTCTTGACGAGTGCGGCGACGTCCGAGTCGAACATGGGCGAGATCATGCCGGCCGCGGCCGTCGACGATCCGAAGCCTGGCTGCTCCGCTTCGACGACTTCGACGCTGAAGCCGCGCTCGTGGAGTGCTCGAGCACACGAGAGGCCGATCAGGCCGGCACCAAGGACCAGGAAGTCCGGGGATTGGGTCAGGTAGGTCTTGCGCCCCGTCGTTCGCCTCACTGGATTCCCAACCCCGCCAACCGGGCGCGCGCGCGTGGTGCGACCAGAGGCCCGTCGTCGTCGATGAGCGTCTGCTGCTCTCCCAAACTGATGACCTGCTCGAGCGTCTCGCGGGCGAGGTCGGCATAGCGGGGACTGGCACGCAGGAGCGCAACTCCGAGCGCGTACTGGACGGCGGCGCGT
>JANQPS010000956.1 GCA_028285365.1 Thermoanaerobaculia bacterium
ATTGCCGAGGTTGAGCCAGTCGGCGAACACAGTGAGCGATCGAGGGCCCTTGACCTTCACGGCACCTTCGAGGCGAGCGATCGCCGAGGTCTGCTGATAGGTGGCGCGCTCACTTTCGATCTCGTACTGGCCGTCACTGCGAGGCAGCTCGATCCCGACACCCTGGAGGTGGACGTTGTCCTCGCGATCAGCCTGATACGTGTCGCCACTGATCGTGAACCGGTGCTCTCCATCTTGCTCGTAGCTGTGACTGAACCCGCTCCCCTGCACGGCGTAGTCGACAGCCGGGCCCTCAGTGTCGGTGACCGCCGGTGCACCACTCGATGCGACGGGCTCGCTGCTCACCCGCTCCCGCCCCGTCCGCGTGGCGAGGAGGAATGCCACGATGACCCCGAACATCACCAGGAAGATGGTCAGGAGTACGGCTCTCGCCAGACGAACGGTCCGCTGCCTGCGTACCTGATTCGGTCGCCGCCTGCGGGCGACACCTGGTTGAAGCAAGGTCATCTTCTTATTCTAGGAGCGTGTCGTAGGGAGTGAGTGACTGCGGTCCTCCCGAGCTTCGAGCCCGTCCCAGTTGCGACGAGCTCGACTACTCCCGACCGTGACTCCTCTCGCTTATTCTGCACGCCGCGCCCCTGTTGGCGAGTTGCCCATGGCCTCGGCGTCCGGGTGGTGATCGCTGGCACCAGCCCCAGCCGCTCGAGCGTCCACCAGAGTCAACGTCGGCGACCCCATGTAGTCATCCCAGCCAGCCATACCAAGGACGTCGAAAACGCCTTCGAACACGTCTCGGCGATCCTCCCAGCGCCAACCGACGAGCGAGACGCGACCATCACTCTGGTCCTGCGCAAGGACTTTGAGGTGCCCTTTGCCGAAGGGTCGAACCATGGTCGCACGAAGACCGGAGAGCCTGATGAGCGGAGCCTGGTTGCCGTTGCCGTACGGCCCGAGTCGCAGGAGTCGCCTGAAGAGGCGCACGTCGAAGTCGCCGGCGTTTTCGAGATCGACCTCGTACTCGTAACGGCGAACCAGCAGTTCCTCGGGCCACGCGGCCTCCCTCTCCCACTCGGCCCTCAGGGTCTCCAGCTCGTCGATCGACACGGTCAGCCCGATGGCCATCTCGTGGCCCCCGAACCGTTGCATCCGACCGGACCAGCGGTTGAGGAAGTCGTAGAGATGAATGCCAGCCAGGCTCCGCCCCGAGCCCGTCGCGTTGGCCTGAGTGGAATCGACTGCCAGGAGAACGGTCGGACGATGAAACTCGCGAGCGAGACGTCCAGCAGCGATACCCACGACTCCTTTGTGCCACTCGTCGCTCCATGCAGCCAGCAACCCGGGAACCTCACCAAGAGATTCGCAGCGTTCGAAAACCATCGACCTGGCTTCGTCCGTCACCTTCTGTTCGTACTGTTGTCGCTCACGATTCGCATCGTCGAGTTGACTCGCGAGGAGCTCGGCTCGGGACTCGTCGCGAGTGAGCAGGAGCTCCAAGGCGTCCTCGGCACTCCCCAGACGCCCGGCTGCGTTGATTCTCGGAGCCAGTCTGAAGCCGATGTCGTCAGCGGTGAACGGAGGTTTGATCGCCGACTTCTCGATCAGGCTCTTGAGGCCCGCGCCACTCGAGGCCGGGAGCGCCTGGAGCCCGAGGGAGGCAATGACCCGATTCTCGCCGCGCAACGGGACCTGGTCCGCAATCGTGCCCAGAGCCGCCATACGCAGGAACGGAGCCAGCGGAACGTCTCTCCCGAGGCGCTCCAGGAGGGCCGTCGCGAGCTTCAGGGCCAGGCCGGCTCCGCAGAGCTCGTCGAAAGGATAGGAGCATTCGGGCTGTTTGGGATTGATCTGAACAGCTTGCTTCGGGAACTCGGCGCCTGGCAAATGGTGGTCGGCGACGATCACGTCGATCCCTCGACTCAGCGCGGACTGGATCGGAGCACGAGCGGTTGTTCCGCAGTCAACGGTCACGATGACTCGGGCCCCCCGCGCAGAGGCACGCTCGACGTGAGTTTCTTGAAGACCGTAGCCGTCTTTCAGACGATGCGGGAGGATCGATGTCGTCTCGATCCCGACCGCGCGAAAGGTGGCTTCGAGCAGCGCCGTACCCGTGACGCCGTCGACATCGTAGTCACCGACGATCACGACGCGCTCGTTCCCCTCTTTCGCAGCGACGAGACGTGTCACAGCCTCGTCGACACCGCGCAGGAGGGTCGGCGGCAGCAGATGCGACACTCGTGGCTGCAGGAAGTCGCGGGCATCTTCGACATTGCAGGCCCCTCGTCTGGCCAGCAGACTGGCGAGGTCCGCCGGCACGCCGCCCCGTCTCAGGCCTTCGCTGGCCTCCGGATCGTCAGCCGCCACCCAGAGAGTTGGCACCACAGGCATCGAAGAGGTCCGCGGAGCTGCAGCCTCAGACGTGTCCGTACTCTGGCCACCATCCTCCGAAGCTTCTCGACTCGTGTCTGGCACGAGCGAGCCTCGCTCGGCCGCTGGGTTCGCGTCTCTAGCTGACGTCACATCAAGTCCTGCGGGTCCATGTCGAGGATGAGAGTGGACTGATCTTCCAGCACCTTCGAATCGTTCAGAGTTGCCCTGAGGCCCTTCGCACTGGGGCCTCGCAACAGCAGCTGAAACCGCCACTCCCCACGCAGACGTTCGAGCGCGGCCGGCGCGGGACCGGAGATCCGTTGCCCATTGAGCTCGGCAATCGGACGGACTTGCCGAGCCACGGTCTCGATGCGCTGTCGCCCGCTGGCCTGGGACTTGTCCTTGACCAGGATCTGAACCATCCGCGAGAACGGCGGATAGTGAAACATCTCGCGAAACCTCATCTCCTCGTCGACGAACTGACTCTCGTCGTGCTCCAGTGCCGCGCGGATCGCGTAGTGGTTCGGATAGTGCGTCTGTACGACGACCTTACCCGGAACGTCGCTGCGACCAGCCCTCCCCGCAAGCTGGGTCAGAAGGCAGTACGTGCGCTCCACGGCCCTGAAGTCCGGGAATCCCAGGTAGCTGTCTGCACTCAGGACACCAGCCAGGGACACTCGCGGAAAGTGGTGTCCCTTGGCCACCATCTGGGTTCCGATCAGCACGCGACTCTCGCCACGCCGGAAGTTCTCGAGGACGGCCGCTGCTCCGCCGACCTTCTGGGCCACGTCGCGGTCGAGGACATCCACGGCCACACCAGGAAAGAGCTCTTTGAAACGTTCTTCGACACGTTCTGTACCCGCGCCGATCGGCTCCAGGGCCTGCTCACCGCAGGCTCCACATGCAGGCGGGATTCCCTTGCGAGAGTTGCAGTAGTGGCAGATCAACAGTTGGCTGCGACGATGGTAGGTGTGGGGCAAGCCACAGTCTTCGCAGCGGTGGTCTTCTCCGCAGGCCCGGCAGAGCAACATCGGTGCGTAGCCTCTGCGATTGCGCAGGAGAATGATCTGCTCGTTGCGCCTCAGGGAGTCCTCCACCTCGTCACAAAGAACCCTCGAGAAGTGAACCTCTCCGGGTCGTTGACGGAAGTCCTCGCGGCGCAAATCGACGAGAACACCGGTCGGCAACTCGCCCCCGCCAACCCGCTCGTCGAGGCGCAGGAGCTCGTATCGAGACCGAGCGACGTTGAGACGCGACTCGAGGCTCGGCGTCGCCGAGCACAAGAGAGCCGTCGCTCCGGAGGCTTGCGCTCTTACCAAGGCGACGTCACGGGCGTTGTAGCGCGGCGCGATCTCTTGCTTGTAGGCCGAGTCGTGCTCTTCGTCGACGACGATCAGGCCGAGATCCGGCACGGGAGCAAACACGGCGGAGCGAGGTCCGACGACGACCCGCGCCTCACCACTGCGCATGCGCTGCCACTCCTGACGGCGCTCAGCACGACTCAGGTTCGAATGAAGCAGCGCCACGAGTCCCTTGAATCGAGACCGCAGATCGCGAGCCAACGCCGGAACGAGAGCGATCTCTGGTACCAGCACGATCGCCGTGCGGCCTCGGTCCAGGGCTGATTCGATAGCCCTGAGAAAGACCTCCGTCTTGCCGGAACCCGTAACGCCATGCAGCAGGAAGCTGCCGAACTCTTCTGAGGCGAGAGACGTGTGTAGCCGGTCGACGGCAGTTCGCTGACCGCCGACGAGCACGTGGCGTCGAGAGTCGCCTTCGCCGAGGAGGTGGCGGTTCAGCTCTTGACGTTGTACTTGGGTGAACTCGCGAACGACCGCCAGGTCGATGAGCCTTCGAATAACTCCAGTACCACAGCCGAGCTCTTGCGTGAGCTCTGCCACCCCGGCTGGTCGATCGACCTTTGCAAGGTAGCTCACGACAGCCTTCCCCTTCGCCGACCGACCACATCTCTCCAGGAGCTCGTCTCGTGGACCGGGCATCAACTCGATGGCCCGTTGATAACGCGAGCTGCCTCGTGAACCGGCTTCGACCCGCACCCACTCGCGACTCTGTAGATCCCGTACGGATTCGAGCACTGCGTGCACTGTCATTTCGGGTGCCAGACGGGCGGCGAGTTCCGCAAAGGTCGGACGGCCGTCCTCTAGCAGGATCTCCCGAATCCGAGCGCTGACGGCCCCGCTCAGAGGAGCCATCGCTCCCGCACTCGTCAGGCTCACGCGGCGAGCGGCATCGCCGGTGAGCTGTGCCGGTACCATGGACCGCACCACCTCGCCGATCGGCGTCAGGTAGTAGCCCGCAACGAAGTCCGCCAGCTGCAGCAGCGATTCGTCCAGGACC
>JANQPS010000979.1 GCA_028285365.1 Thermoanaerobaculia bacterium
AGCAAGGGGTTGCAGTTGGCGCTCGCATCGCGCTCTACCGCATCGGCATGCTGGTCGCAGGAAGCTGGAGCATCACGTGGGCGGCCTCGTGGGGCTGGCCAGCGGTCTGTGCGCTGCTCGCCTCGCTCTACGTCCCCATGCTGTTCATCACCTCTGCCGCGCCAGAGCCGGAGCAGCGCTTCGAAGAGCCCAAAACGCTACGCGAGGCGGTCTGGCTCCCGTTCATCGGTTTTCTCTCCCGTCACCGGGCGCTGGAGATCCTGGTCTTCGTACTGCTCTTCAAGTTCGGCGACAACTTCGCGCAGTCGCTGCTGCGACCCTTTCTCGGCGACATCGGCTACGACGCCGTCGTTCGCGGCGGCATTCTGGGCACGATCGGGATGATCATGACGCTCACGGGCTCCGTGATCGGCAGCGCCGCGACCAACCTCATCGGCCTGGGACCGGCACTGTGGATCTTTGGCGCCCTCCAGATGTTCTCCAATCTGGGCTACGTTCTCCTCGCCAACACACCACCGAACAATGCGCTCCTCTACAGCGCGATGTCGTTCGAGAACCTCACTCAGGGCCTCGGCACGGGAGCTTTCTCGGTTCTCCTGTTTCGACTCACCCAAAGACGGTTTTCTGCGACACAGTACGCGTTGTTCTCCACGCTCTTCGGCCTGGGACGCATCGTCTCCGGTCCAGTGGCAGGGTTCACGGTGGACGCCGTCGGGTGGTCGACCTTCTTCTGGGTCACCATTCCCCTGGGAATCCCTGGCATGATCATGCTCTCTCGCTTCGTTCCCTGGGGCGTGCGTGAGCCCACCTTCCACGTCGTCGAAGGAGAGACCGGCCCACCAGTCAGCCGGCGAGGGCTCTGGGCGCGTGGCGCGACAGCGACGTTCGTCGCATTCTGGCTCGGCGCCGCGCTCAGTGCGCTCCTGGCAGCGCTCAAGTCGCTGCGCGCCGATCCCGAGCAGGGTTTCCAATTCTTGAATCAAATGATCGCGATCCTCCGTCCTGTTGAGCTGGGAGACTGGCTCCGAGTGGTCGCACTTCTGGCTTTTGGTGTGGTGCTCGGCCTCGTCACCGCCGCCGTCGCTGCGGCTCGTAGCGGTGCCGGTCGCGATCTCGAGACCGGCTGACGCCCACAACCTCCCGCTTCCAGGCACCCTCTTCGATCATCCCCCTTCATGACCGTTCCTGACATCCAGACCCTCGTCGACCTCCCCGAGGAGGAGGCTCAGAGCGCCCGACGCCAGGCGATCAATGAGCAGCGACTCCGTTGGCTGGCGGCGGCCCTCGCCGCTTGTGCGCTGATGGCCGCGTTGTATCTCCTGTTCGAAGCTCTCTGGATCAGGCTCGCCGCACCCATGGCGCTGCTGGCGGTGACGCGGTGGATCTTCCTGAGCCGCGAGAACCAGTGGGGAATCAGTGATCTCCGCCTGGTAACGAGCCTCGTCCTGTGTTGGTCGCTCGCCAGTCTCTTGTTGCCGGAGGTCCCCCTGGGGCTGGTCTTCGTAGGATTTCTCGGCCCCATCTCGGTGACCGCCTTCCGCATCACCCTGCCAGTGGCCCTGCCACTCACACTGTTTCTCGGGCTCGCGCCGCTGGCCGCCGAGACGTACCTCAGTGCCGCAACGCTGCCTTCCAATCTCCGCCTGGGTTTGCAGATCATCTTGATCATCGTGGTCGTGGTCACCACGCGTGGAGCTCTGCTCCAGGACCAGCAGCGCTTTCGGAGCGACTATCGAGTCCACCTCAGTCGCAGTCGTGAGCGCTCACGCATGCGCGACGAGCTGTCGACGGCTCGTCAGATCCAACTCTCCATGCTCCCGCCGTCCGACCCCACTCCACGAGGGCTCGAAATCTCGTCGCTGTCGCTTCCCGCAGCCGAGGTGGGTGGCGACTACTTCGACTTCTTCGAGCTCGACGACGGCTGCTTCGCCGTGACCGTTGTCGACGTCGCCGGTCACGGCGTGGGCAGCGGGCTCGTCTTGTCGGGGCTGCGCAGCTGCCTCTACCTGCTGCATGCAGAGCCCACGACTGTCGAGCTCGTGATCCGCAAGCTCGACCGCATGCTTCGCGAGACGACGGAACGTCGCATGTTCGGCACTCTTCTCTACGCCATCTTCGAAGCCGATCGCAGCTCGTTTGCGTTCTGTGCGGCTGGCCATCCGCCGCCGCTCGTCTATCGAGCCGAGTCGGGCGAGGTCGAAAGTGTCGAGAGTCACGCCCCGCCGCTGGGAACCCGTCTCAGTCACAGCTTCGAGGAAACCAGGGTCGACGTGTCACCGGGAGACGTGGCGCTCTTCTACACCGACGGCGCGCCCGAGCTCCTTGGCCCTGCTGGCGAGCCCTACGGCGAGGAGCGACTCACCTCCAGACTGAAGCGCGCTGCGCCTGGACATACTGCGTTGGAGACCCGCGACATCCTCATGTCCGATCTGTGGACGTTCAAGGGCGACGCTCAGCAACCAGACGACGTCACGTTCGTCGTCGTCCGCGTTCCGCCGGCACCCGCCTCGGTCGAGTCGAGCCCGTGAGTTCTGTCCACCGTCTCGAGCACCACGTACTGGGCGGCCTCGTGACGCGGATCAAGCGCCCCGAGCACGTATCAGAGCGCGTATCAGAGCGCGCGAACCTCGTGTACGTCCACGGCCTCGGCGAATCATCACTCAGCTTGGAACGGGTCATGCGAGACCCTCGGCTCTCCGACGCCACGCACTTCGCACCTGATCTCGTCGGGTACGGACGCACGCCGTGGGCTCAATCTGCACTGAGCCTCGACGAACACGCCTCCCGGCTTGCCCATTGGCTCCAGGACGTCGAGCTCGACTGCGTCGTGCTGATCGGTCATTCGATGGGCGGCGTCATCGGGCAGAAACTCGCAGCCTTCCTCGAAGGCAGCGGCAACGGCGCTCTCGAGGCGCTCATCAACGTCGAAGGCAACATCTCGAGAGACGACTGCACGGCGAGCATAACCGCCAGCAACTACGAGCTGGAGGACTTCCTGGAGCACGGATTCACCACACTTCTCGAGCAGCTCTACGAGTCAGGTCACGACGACCCCAGTTTCCGCGGCTACTACGCCAGCGCCCGATTCTGCGACCCGCGTGCCTTTCACCTCAACTCCCGTGAGCTGGTCGAGCTGTCGCTCGGAGAAACGCTGGCCGCCCACATGGGTGAGCTCGAGACTCGGTCGGTCTATCTCTACGGCCACCCCGGAGGCGCCGGGAAGCACACGCGGGATCTTCTCGAGAGAGCCGGAGTAGAGGCTCGCGGCTTCTCACCAGCCGGACACTGGCCCTTCCTCGACCAGCACGACGACTTCGTCGTCGAGGTCAGGGCCCTGCTGGACTCCTGGCTCTAGGCTCTAGGTTGCCCCGGTACGCCGTTCGTCCGACTGACGCGAGAACTGTCGCGCTCCTTGGGGATTGGTGGTCGAACGATCTGCGACTTCGCCTCAACCTCTGCAATAATTGAGTTTCCGATGTCTGATGTCTCTCCTCTGATTTTGCTGGTCGACGACGAGGAATCGATTCTGAGCCTCGCCGAGATGACCCTCGAAGAAGAAGGCTTCCGGGTCCTCAAAGCCCTGAGTGGTCAACAGGCCCTCGACTTCGCGGATCAGCACAGGAGCGAGATCGGCCTGTTCATGATCGACATCGTCATGCCGGGAATGAGCGGTCCTGATCTCGCCCTTCGACTCAGTGAGATGTGCCCCAGAACGCCGGTCATGTTCACGTCCGGCTACGGTGAGGGAGCCGCGCTGGCCCTCAAGCGCAGTGGCTCTGGCGCCTTCTATCTCAAGAAACCGTTCAGCCCGGACGAACTGGCCGAAGCCGCGCACAGACTCCTGGCTGACTGACCCTGGAGGTCAACCATGTCATCGGATTTCGGTCCACGCGGATCCGTGAGCTCGGGCCGTGCCCTGGCCGCGCTGGCGCTGCTTCTCTCACTGGCCGCGACGCTCGCTGCTCAGCCTTACGACACCGTCATCACCGGCGGTCGAGTCATCGACCCGGAAACGAGGCTCGACGCTGTCCGCGACATCGGCATCGTGGGCGGTCGAATCGTCTCGGTATCGATCTCACCGCTCTCCGGCGCGCTGGCCGATGACGGAAAGCTGATCGACGCGCGCGGCCACGTCGTCGCACCGGGTTTCATCGATCTCCACGCTCACGGCCAGTCTGGTACCGCTCACGGGTTCCAGGCCCTCGACGGAGTGACTACCGCTCTCGAGCTCGAATGGGGTTATCCAAAGGTCGGAGCCTGGATCGAGTCGAAGCGAGGCAAGTCA
>JANQPS010000987.1 GCA_028285365.1 Thermoanaerobaculia bacterium
GGCTGAAGAGCAGGCCGGGGCTCTCGGTCGCGCTCGACACCGGAGCAAACTCGGGATGAGTGCCTTCGGCGAAGGCGAAACCCTCGTGACAGTTCGTGCACTCGGCGTCAGCAACCGCGGCGATGTCGGCATCCCGGCCCACGTGCTCGGTGTGGCAGCTGCTACAGGCCAACTCTGCGCTGTCGACCCTGGCGTCACCGATCGGGATAGGTACGGGGCGCTGCACGCGCACCGCATGTGTGGCCACCGCAAACCGGCTGACCGCTGACGACGAAGTCGGGTCAGCACCCAGGTCGACGGCGAATCCCGCGTCCGGCCGCGGATCGTGACACTCGACGCACCCGGCGGTCAGGGCAAGGGTCTCGCCGCTCTCCACGTGACATGACGCGCACTCTCGATCCAAGCCGGCATGGTGCGACGACAGGGGGCCTTTTGTCGCCAGCTGCCGTTCGCCCACTGTGAGGTCGTAGGCGGCCCACACACCGACCGCCGCAGCCGCCAACAGCCCCGCAACGAGGATCGACGTTCGCGGACGCAGAGGCGGATAGCGACGGGCCACCTTGAGGTGAGCGTCGGCGAACGTCCCTTTCTGGCCCGAGCCACGACGCCTGCTCATGAAGCTCCCCAAGGCGCTCTCGAACCGCGCGCTTCTGTTCTGCTCGTCACGTTCACTCTCACCACCAAGTTCACTGATCGAGCCTCAGATGCTCGTGACCGCCACGATGTGGACCACGACGAAACCACACAAGAGGATGGAAGGAGGTACGTGCGCCCAGATCCACCACCTCAGCGCCCGCTGCAGGGTGACCCCTGCATCGATCTCCAGCTTGGCAACGAACAGGCTCTCCAACTCGTCGAGCTGCTGCTGCTCGTCCGAGCCCAGCCGACCATGCAGATGGGCGAACATGCGCTCGTAGCGCTTCTTGCCACCACTGATGTCGAAGAAGTAGATCCACCGAGGCCTCAGGCGCTCGAGCTTTCCACGCATCTCTCGCTGATAGGCGGCCGACAGCGTTGGGCTCGCGTCAGCGGCGAGCGCATCGCAGCGGTCTCTGATGTCGTCGACCAGCTCTCCCGCCCTCTCGTAGACGACCTCGGTCGTGAGCCCACTCGCCAGCAGTCGCGGCACCAGCCGCTGCACAATCACCCCCAGCACGCCGGTGGCGACCGTATAGAGGCTGAGCGACCACAGGCACCAGGAGAAGAAGCCGTTCGGCAACGAGAAGCTCGTGTGCAGGAGCACGAGGACTCCGAAGACGACGCCACTCGCCAGATGAATCTCCATCCAGGTTCTCGTCGTGCCCAGCCCGAGACGCAGAAACAGCGATTGGGCGCGTCGTCTCCAACTGAGGATCGCCGCCAGACCGAGCGCGACAGCAGCACCGATTCCGAAAGACCGCCCCCACAGGCTTCCAGCTGACGCGCCGTCGAGCCTCAGGCCGACGAGAAACAGGAGAAACGCGACCGCACAGATGACCGCGGCCACGAAGCCCCATGGCCTGCGCGCCGCCCGAGTGTGCGGCAGGCTCTCTTGGGCCGCGGCGGAGCGCGGACTCATGTCACGCCCCACGGGTGCGACCGACTCATCTCGCTCGTCACTCTCATGGCCCTCGTCACTGCGAGTCACTCTCCGGCCGCTCGATCAATGACTCGAACTGCTCGATCGAGCCCACTCGAAAAGCACAACCGTGAGGACAGCTGGTGACACACGCCGGCTCGTGCCCCTTGTCGTGGCACAGGTCACACTTGCTGGCAACGCGCCGCTCGCGCCCACGAAGGCTGGTTGGGACCATGTCTTCAGACCAGGTCTCACCGGTTTCGTGCATGACGATCGCGTCGTAGGGACAGTTGTTGGCACACGTCGAGCAGCCGATGCACACCTTCTCTTCGATGATTACCAGCTCACCCACACCGGCGCGCCTGATGGCACCCGTGGGGCAACCGACGAGACACACCGGATCTCGGCAGTGGTAACACGATTTCGCGACCAGCAGATTGTCGATCTTGTTGCCTTCACGAACGAATCGAGGTCGGCCTCCGTGGGTCGCGGCACATCCGCGCACACAGTCGTCGCAGCGAGTGCAGCGATTGAGGTCGATGGCGAGGATGCTGTTGCCCTGAACCAACCCGGTCTCCACCGTGGCCTCGGTGAACTCCGAGTGAGCGATGTCGACGCGACTCAACGCCGCTTCTTCGAGACGGGCCGCGCCACTGCGCCACAGGGCCTCCTCGACCCCGGGGTGCGACTGCACTAGCGAATCGAAAGCCTCGCGGGGGATCTCGAGCAGCTCGACGTAACCCACCGCCACCGCCGTGAACTGCCAGCGCGCTTCGGGTCGGAGCAGGAGCTCGACTTCGCCGAGGGTCATGCCTTTTGACAGATACGTGCTCACCACGTTGCCGGCACCCATGGGCTCCATCAGCTTGAGAAAACCCGAGCGCACGATGTAGAAGCAATCGACCACCTCACCAGCGGTCGCCGCCGTTTCCCCCGGGTTGAGGGAAACCAGCTGGACAACCTCGCGAAGGGCGTCGAGAAAGATGGCCGAGCACTCGCTCAACATCGGGGTGAGCTCGAGCTGTGTCGCCAGCGTGCGCTCACGATAGACCTCGTCGAGTCGGTCCTTGAGTGCTGGTGAGTGACGCTTGAGGGCGCGCAGGGCCGGCAGCCGAATCTGAACCAGCACGGTTTCCCGCGCAGTCATGGCGGTCACCGACTGCGGCCAACCACTGAGCGCGCCAATCTCACCGAAGACCTCGCCGGCCCCCAGCGCCAGCACGTCGCCGGTCGCAGCGTTGTTGTCGGTCGACGCGAGATACGTGATCTCCCGTCCGGAGAGATCGGGAGCCGGGGGCGGTGTGATCGGACGGGTCTCCACCTGCCGGTCCACAATCGAAGCGTCCATGACGGTACGCTGCAGGTCGAAGATCGGCCCGGCCAGGCCGCGCAGTGTGTCGACAGCGATCTGGACCTCTCCCGAGACGAGAAAAAACGCGACGTCGATGTAGCTGCCCTCCTCGAACAGGACAGCACCACTCTTCCAGCGCGCCACCGAAACGTCAGGGGAGATCTGCTCGAGGAACTCGTCGTCGTAGGACCCGAACAGCTCGTACTCCCTGAGCTCGTCAGGGCTCAGTCTCTCCGAGAGTTCGACGATACCCGCCGACTCGTCGAACGAGCTCCAACGGTCTCGAAACTGTTCACTGCGTCGATCCTCGGTGCGACGCGCGTCGAATCCTTGGTCGGTCACTGCCGGCCCTCCCCACTCTCACCGGCCACCCAACGGTAGAGGGCCTCGATTCTTCGCTCGATGGCTCGCAGGAGATCGATCGGTGAGGCGTCGTCCTCCACGACCAGGGGGGCCAGATCATCCGCAGGTGCGACCGCGTCGGTAAAGCGACTCTCCGTGACCTCTGC
>JANQPS010000995.1 GCA_028285365.1 Thermoanaerobaculia bacterium
CGCCGCGGCGATCAGTCCGTCGTCGTTGGGATCGATGGTCCAGTTGCTGCGCTGGAGGGTGACTCGGGCCGGTTGCGACGAACCCGCCCTGACGATTTCGATCTCGACAGTCTCGCCAGCTTCGTGTCGCCCGAGCAGCTGGTGGAGCTCCCGCCTCCCGGTGCTCGCCGTGCCTGCGACTCCCGCGATCACGTCTCCGACCTGGAGTCCTGCTTCAGCGGCAGCGCCACCCGGGTGGACCGCGACCACGACCGGGCCTCTGGCCAAGGCCGAGTCGATGGTCCGAGCGCCGAGACTGGCCCTGACCGGTGACGGGCTGCTCGAGAAGGCCTCCGCAAAACGGGTCAAAGAATCGGAGTCGCTGAGCGCCACGCGGCGTCTCTCCGGGGTCTTGGGGCCTGGACTGGCCGCGAGAATCCAGAGGTCTGCATCTTCTGCTACGAGATCATCGGTCAGGACCGCGATCAGGAAGGCCGAGCCGGTGATCTCGGAGTCGAACGATTGCTGGAGAGCGCTCCAGTCGACTTCACCCGTTGCGGCAGGCTCGTTGGCAAAACGCCGCAGGGTCTCTTTCGTGAGGCCGAGCCGCTGAGCCAATGGGCGACCGGGCTCGGTGCGGTCGAGCAGAGTCCAGCCGCTGCGCGCGCGAAAGGCATCGTCGAGTCCGTTGCGCAGCTTGTCAGCGCCCACATCGTCGTCGCCGAGCACGTCGACCAGAACGAGTGCAGGCTTGAGCTCGACTGCGACTTCGACGGTTCCGCGATCGACGATGTCGACGGTGGCTTCGAAGCGTCCCGATGCTCCGCGAGTGACCGACAAGACGTAGGACCCCGGCGGCAAGACGAGCTGCGCCCGCCCGGACTCGCGACTCGGCCGCATACGTTGTCCGTCGAGTGACACGACGGCGTCACCGGGGAGATTCATCATGACGAGCTGGCCGGTCTGCGGCTCGAGCGAGATCGGTTCGATGAGGAAATCGCGCGGCTGATCGACGGTGAGAGCTGCGCGGTACGAGCGATAGCCCGACTTGCGGATCTCGATCTCGTGTCGTCCCGTGTCGATGTCGTCGATCCAGAGCAGCTCGGAGAAGTCGCGTGGGTCGGCGCGGGCCAGATCGCCTCGTGGTACGAACGTCGGCTCGGCCTGGCCTTGGGTCTCTCCGACCATGACGCCGTCCACCAGGATCTGGGCGCCGGTCGGTTGAGTGCGCAGGCGCATGGCGGCGCTGACGCGCTCCAACTCGGCCTCGATGGTCTCTTCGGCGCCGCCCGCGAGCTCGAACGTGATGTTCGTGGGCAGGTACCCGGGGCGCCGCAGCTCGACAGTGTGCGCGCCGGCGAGCAGGATGTTGGCGCTCTCCGCCGCGAGCGCCTCTCCGTCGATCCGGATTTCGGTGTCCGCCGGGATGATGAGGAACGAAACCTGGCCTACGCGCTCACTGCGCAGCCGCTCGAAGAGCTGGAACAGCCGTGAGGCGACCTCGTCTTGAGACAAGGTCGTCGTGGGCGAAAGCTCGATGAGCCGCGTCAGATCGGCTTCCGCGAGCTCGTTGTCTCCGAAGTTGAAGTGAACCCTGGCGCGGTAGAGGAGGCTCTGGCCCAGAAGCTCGAGGGCTTCCGCGTCTCCCGCAAGAGCTCCGGCCGACAGTTCTTCGATGATGGCGGTGAATAGCGGGACCGAGTCGGCCTGATCAGTGGTGCCGAACAGCTCGACTGCGTTGTCGAATGCCGTCAGCACCTGAGCCGGCACGACGGGCTCGAAGGCGGTGAGGTCTTCTTCCTCGAGTTGGGCGATCGCGATGCCCTGGGCCAGGAAGACACAAATCGTCGCGAGCGCCACGATGAAGGATCTTCCCGAGAAGCGGGCTGGCGGGCAATCGGTCTGGAGTCGGGACATTTGATTCATGCGAGCTCCGGCCGCTCTCATTGGACGATGATCAGGCCGCCGGCCTTGCTGTCGGCGATCAGGATGCGACCCTGACCATCAACTGCCAGGTCTTCCGGGCCTCTCAACTGTATGCCGTTCGGCAGCATCGGACCGAGCGTGGTCTGCAACTCGCCGTTGGCATCCAGAACGAGGATCGATGCCGAATCCTCGTCCAGGATGTAGACCTGCCCGAGGTCGTCCGTGTCGACGGCGACCGCCTTTTGCCACTGGCCTCCGAAGCCGCCAGCGATCCGATGATCTCGGTCGAAGCTCAACACTCTCCCTGGCCGACCTTCGGTCAAGACGTAGGAGCCGCCGAACGGTGCGGTGGCGACGTCGATGGCGTCCCCTGAGGTGTTCAAGGGACCGGCCCACTGACGGAAGCCATCAAACCCGTCGGGCTCGTCATTGGAGCGGTCGACGAGAACCCACTCCCCGAGATCGCCCCGGGCTCCAGCGGTCAGACGGCTCAGCGTCTTGGGTTTGTCTCCGCCAGTGGCGAACATCAGGCTGGCTCCTCCGGTGGGCTGGAGGATGCCATCGGCGCTCGGGAAGTAGGGATTGCCCTGCTGGTCGAAGAACGGGCGACCGGGGTTGCGAGGATCCCCGACGAGTTGCCCGGCGCCATCGGCGTCGACCAGGTAGGTCCCTGTCTGGTCGGTAATGGCCATCACGCCACGCCGGCTCATTGCCACGGCCCGTGGTCTCCTGAGCTCGATGCCGGTCGCGCGTGGCGCGCCGGCGTCCTGCCAACGGGGAAGACCTGCCTGTGGGCGCACCCAGTGACGATGCATGAGAGTCAAGAGGCGCTCGATATCGTCCGCCTGCGCGGCTTTGGTCTCACTCTCACGAGCCAGATCGTAGGCGCGCTGCGCGTATTCGAGGGCTGGTGTGCGACTACCGAGTCGGGCCATGACCCTGGCCATGCCGAAGTAGGCCTCGAGCGTATGGTCTGAAAGCGGTTCGTCTTCGACCACGGCCAGGTAGGCTGCTGAGGCCTGGTCCAGTTCACCGACCCTCCACTGAATGTCGCCTATCAGCGTCCGTGCCTCTGCGCGCGCGCCGAGATCCGGATAGGTCGCTTTCGGATAGAGGTCGACGATCGTCCGCAGATCGGAAACCGCCTGCGCAAAGACAGACGAAGTGGTCGCTTGATCCAGCGTGATGCGCACTCGGAGGACCTCGCCCGACGCCGCCTGGGGGGTGCGGGCATGCTCCTGTACCAGACGTTCGGCGGCGGTACCCGCGCTGTCCAGATCTCGGAGGTCGTAGCTCACTCTGCCCGCCTGCAGGAGTGCGGCCGGGGCGAG
>JANQPS010000998.1 GCA_028285365.1 Thermoanaerobaculia bacterium
GCGAGCCGTCGGGGGCAAAGGCGTTGGTGTCTCCGACGCTAGCGAAGCTGCCCGCCGGGTTGTCGTAGACGCGGACCGCCCCGGTCAGCGTGTCCGTGACCGCCATCGAGTAGCGGACGTTGGTGAGGGCTCCGTAGAACACCCAGAATCGGTCGTTGATCGACGCGCCGTCGAGGACCTTGACGACGAGCTCGACGTTGTCCTGATCGAAGAACCAGAAGCTGCCGGTGTCGCTCGAGAGCGGCCGTGCGCGTCCCTCTCCGAAGCCACCTTGAAAGTCCTCCCAAAAGACCTCGACCAGGAAGCGGTCGCCGAGACAGAGAGACGTATCGGAGTCGGCACACTCCGGCGGCCCGCCGCGCTCTTCGATGAGATCGATCGTCTGCTCGATGCTGAGATCGGCGAGATCCTCGAGCCCGAGTCGCTGGCGCTCGCTCTGGAAGAGGTGCCTGAGTCGCGGTGAGCCTTCGCTCTCGAAGCGGTCGAAGATGGCGAGCATGGAGTCGATCATCGGCTCTGTCACGGTGGCGCTGTCGCCCCTACCCTGAACCGCTGCGTCGAGGATCTCGATCCACGGATCGCGAGCGTCGGCGATCTGGTCGACCAACGAAGGCCGAGGAGCGAACGCCAGCACGAGGTCGTGCGAGTGGGCCTCGTACAGATCGCGGTAGTAGCGCCCGGCTGGGGTGTCCGCCATGCGCAAGTCTCGGAAGCTGCGAAGTGTCGTGGCGGGGTCGTCAGGAGGGTTCTCGGTGCTCCCGAGGCGTCGCAGAGGACCTGAGTCACCCTGGCCGTTGCACCGTTCCGGACGGCCGAAGCAATCGATGAATTCGAAGAGCTCGTGGGCGCACTCGAATGCGTCGCTGAACCGCGAGCACGGGACGGGCTCGCCGAAGAAGAGGAACGAGCAGGAGAGCACCCGCACTTCGATCTCGCTCGGGACCCCCAGCTCCAGGCCCGCAGACGGCTCGGTCAGGAGAAACGTCGGGTTGTTGCCGAGCTCGCTCCTGGGCGCTTCTCCGTCGAAGGTCAGGAGCGGTTGCAGGGGATCGAGGATTATGCGTTCTGTAGGGCTCAGATCTGCCCCCAGCCAGAGAATCGGTGCGCCGGCAACCGAGGACGTGAGCCTGACCGTGTGGCTTTCGGTGGGCGCGCGGTTGAGCGCCACCGAGACAGTCAACGGAAATTCGGCGAAAGGGCTGATCGTGACGTCTTCGACAGCGAGAACGAAGTGCCTGCCGGTTTGCGAATCGGGCGGCGGCGGATAGGTCTCGGCAAACGACACGCGCAGTGCACCGCCCACCTCGATGACGAGATTGTCGATCACCATCCGTGCCTCGACGTCTTGATCCCGAAGCGGCACGAGGGTCGTGGAGAATCCCAGCCCGATGCGTACAGGCGGCCCTCCTGGTGAGAGGTCTGGAGGTGGCTGATTGCCCGTGAGCCAAGCCCCCGTCTCGATCTCCAGGGTCCGCGTCGTGAGTGCGCTGACCTGTGTCTGGATCTGTGCGGCCGAGTTGTACAGCCGGCCGTCCTGCTCGAGCATCGCTACGACGAAGAGTTCCGGGAGCACGAGCGGATTGAAGCTCTCGTCGATCTCGAAACCGATGTCGACGCTCAGAAGGAGCGGCCCGCCGGTACCGAGTATCGACGGGTCATGCGCGGCCCCCGGTAGCGAGACCGAGGTGACGCCGGCCGGTCGAGCCTGGCCAGATCGGTGCTGATGTCGAACGAGGTAGAACTCGCCGTCGCTCGACGGAGCGCCGGTGGCGGGATCATCGGGAAACAGTGCTCCCGCGGTTGTCGTCCAGTCACCAAACGTGGTCTCGGTATGGAGAGTCTGGGCCCTCAGAGGTGCGGAGAGGGCGATGAATGTGCCGACCAGGAGGAGCCAGACTAGCCAGACTGCCAAACGATGCCATCGTGTGCTCGAGCTCATGGAAAATCCCTCGAGTAGCTGTGTCGAGATAGCTGTGTCGAGATAGCTGTATCGAACGAGCCTTCGAGGGGGAGACGCACACGAGGCCGCTGGTCTCTCACATGTGAGGCAGCGTCACCAAGACTCTCGTATCGGTGGCCCAGAAGTGCGGTCCTCTTCGCTCGAGGGCTCTTGACCGCAGTTGGGGTCAGGCTTGCCGCCTACGCCGACGTGATGATCTCGCGCTCGAGAACGTAGTCGCTGTGGTGTAGCCGTTCGTCCAGCCAACTCGACCAGATGTCGCACGGCGGCGAACCGCAGGGCGATGCTGGTCCGGAGCCGGTTGTCTCGACACGAGATCGCTAGGATGCTAGCATCCTATTATGGTAGCCAAACAGCAGTTCAACGTTTATCTGCCGCCGGCGCTGATCAGGCGAGTCAAACACCTCGCGATCGACGAGGGGGGCTCGCTCTCGGCGCTCGTCGAGCGGGCTCTTACCGACTATCTGGAGCGCGGGTCAGATCGGTCCTCTGGCTCCGCCAAACGGGAGGACTCATGATTCGCGTCCTGCCGATCGTCTTCGTTACCGACATGGCGGCATCGATTCGCTTCTACGGAGCCCTGGGATTCGCATGCGAGACGGAGGCCCGGAGTGGCAAGTGGGCTGAGCTCGCTGGGCCGGACTCGAGGCTGGCCCTTCACCTTGCCGAGCCGCCCCTGCCCGAGCCGGTACAGCGAGTGCGCCTCAACTTCGAAGCCACCGAGAAGCTGGAGGACATCGTCGCCCGTTGCCGCAACGAGGGCGTGGAGCCGCTTGGCGAGATCGTCGACGAAGCCTGGGGCCGCAAAGCGCTCTTTCTGGATCCCGACGGGCTCGAGTGTGAGGTCCATGAGCACGATCGCAGCCTCTACCAGTAGCGAACAGCACCCTCTACTTCGAGCCTTTACCACGAGCCAAGGAGTCCTACGTGATCAATGGAACCCATGCAGTGATCTTCAGCAAAGACGTCGACAAAGACCGGAGTTTCTTCAAAGACGTACTGGAGCTGAGCTCCGTCGACGCTGGCGGCGGCTGGCTGATCTTCGCTCTTCCTCCCGCAGAGATTGCCTTTCACCCGTCCGACGAGGCCGAAAAGCACGAGATCTACCTGATGTGCGACGACCTCGATGCCACCCGGCGCGAACTGTCCCGTGCCGGCGTCACGCTGGGCAAGATCGACGAGCAACCCTGGGGGCGGCTCACCGTCATCAATCTACCGGGCGGCGGCGAGCTGGGCCTCTATCAACCGCATCATCCGGTGGCATTCGATAGCTAGCGGGAGCCGCATGGTCAGAGTTGGGGTCGGGTCGTGCCAGCGAGGGCCTTCCCAACTGTTCCCCTCGTCCAGTTGGACGGGAAGGACGACGCGGCCCGTTCGTCGAGTCACGCCGTCGCGGTCCCGCGCCCGAGCTGCGGCATCGCGGCGACACGGATCGCTCGCCAGCCGCTGCTAGCATCACGCAATGGCGTTTCGATCGAAGCAAAGCTTGATCCTGTTCTGCCTCCTCGCGTGTCTCCTCGCGTCCTCTTGTCGCAGCGGCGCACCTGCCATCGAGCCGTCGAGAGACGCACAGTTCGCCGACCCGGAGGCGCTCCCGATCGTGCTCCCGGCGGGCGACCCCGCCGCGGGGCGTCTCGCCTTTCTCGAGCACGGCTGTGACGGATGCCACCGCGTCACCGACGATGCAGACTTCCAGACGCAGGGATCCGATCGCGCACCCGAGCTGGATCCCACCGTGCTGCGTGCTCAGGGCTACGGCGCGGTCGCCTCCTCGATCATTGCTCCGGGCCACCGCTCCTCGGCGGACACGGCTCTCTCGGACGAGGCTGCCGAGATGCCTCTCGTCAACGAGCGCCTGACCGTGGCCGAATGGATCGACCTCGTCCACTACCTGCTAGCCAAGGCGGACGGCACGCCCGAGCTCGTCCAATAGGCGCGCCAACGTCAGTCAGTCAATCCCAATCGGCCGACCGAGCTGCGTGTTCAGAGTCGCGAACCCGTCGGTCGATCCGCCGATTCGCAACGGTTGGGACGCGCAACGGTTGGGACGCGCTGATCAGAATCCTGTTCGACTTCGCGGTCCTGATCGACGGAGAGGTCCGCTTGCGCGAATCGCTCTTCACCGCTGTCGAGTTTGCGTAGGCCTTGCGAACGTGGTTGAGAAGGTCGGAAGCGTTGGGCTCCCCGTTTTTCGTTCGACTCGGACAACGATGATAGAGACCAACTTGTCTGGTTTCGCCCCTCTGATGACGACTCTTGGACGATTGGGTCGTCCGAGGATCCTTCCGGGCCTTGGCAACCCTCAGCAGGGGTGAGGTGAAGAACCTCTCACCGATAGGTCTCCGATGTTCTGGCTCCCGTCGAGTCCGAGTTCGGCTTCGACGCGCGCCCGCTTTTGCATGACGAAGTGCCCTGCTCTTCTGCCGTGCATTTCGACGGAAGCTCGTGACGAGTTCGAAAGACTACGTGTATCTCGACAAGGTCGAAGTTTCCCAGAGGCGGGCCGTCGGCCGGTGGAGGTCGTCGAGGATTCGAAGAGCACGGGCCTGCGGCCTGAGAAGCTGTGTGTCTCGCTAACCGACCGCCGAGCCGGCGCCCGATGCGCTCGGCTCATCGCTGGTCTGTCAGACGGCATGCTCAGCGTCGGTTCTAGACAGTCACGGCATCTCAAAGCTTCAGAACATCGTGTTGTCATTGGCGGATTCTTCAGGTACCGCCTGTACAACGTCCCAATGCTCGACCATGCGACAGTTTTCGACTCGGAAGATGTCAACTACTGCAAATCCGAGATCTTCTGGCGTCGCCTGGCTGTGATAGTGAACAGCAACCAGGTCGTCGGACGCGATGACGCGATGGACTGTGAAGATCCGCTCCGGATATCGAGCCAAAAGCCCTTCTAGGAACTCGATGACGGGTTCGCGTCCGTCAGGAAGAGTGGGCTTGTGCTGTATGTAGTTCGGAGCAACCCAGGTTTCGAAAGCTCGTCGGACGTCCTTCTTCTCGTAGAAGAGATCGATGAACTCGCCGACGACTTCACGGGCTGACATCGTGCAGTCGCCGTGCGGCTGCCCCGATGAGGAACTCTCAGATGCCGACACGGATACAGCGGCCAGCAACATCGTGGCAACATGAAGGAGTGTCCCAGATCTCCTGAAACTCGTTCTCATCGAAGTCTCCCTGAAACCAGAAGAAGGGTTGTGCATAGCGTCAAACTCTAACGTGCCCTAGCGGTTCGCCCTGAGCCACGCGTCGAGCGCGCCACGGAATCGAGAACTTGAGGAGCCAGCCGTGTGGTTGGGGTGCTTGAGATCGCGAGCCGAGGAATGCTGTGTTCGAGCCAGCCTTGGGTGCTCGGAGGCGCGAACCAAAGTACCCCGTATCTGAACCGAGATTGCGGCGACGGGCGGTGTTTTGGCTAACGAGCGCGCGTTCCCGTGCAGTGGAGACGGACCTCAAGGCGCGGCGCGTGGTGGCGACCGAGGGAGATTGAGGCCGAGTGGGATTGAGGTGCCAACCACCTGGTTTGGGTCTGCCCCAGGTTTCTCAGACGACTCGTGCGACGGGTGACGGGAGACGCGCCTCGCGCAGTCCCGACACGTCTCTCGAGTCGATCACCGAATGTTTTGGGGTGACACCGGCCGCCCTCGCAAAACCTTGTCCGCGCCACCAGTCATGTGTACGCTGTACATATGACGAGAATGACCGCTACCGAGGCCAGGCGCCAGCTCTTCAAGTTGCTCGATGCAGTTGAGGGTGGCGACGAAGTCGTACTCGAGCGGCGAGGAGTGCGGTTTCGGCTGACACTGGATCGTCGCGATAGGGCCGAGGAGGTGCTGCCCGAGTCGCCTCTGGTGGTCACGGATCCCGACATCCTGGATGCCGAATGGGGCTGGAAGACCGATGCCCATGGTCAACTCGTCTTTGCCTTGCGGGACCGTTCCGATTGATCCTGCTCGATACCAATGCAGTCTTGTGGATGCTGAGCGAGCATCGTCGGGCTGATCCTCTGAGAGAGTCGGATGCCAGGCTATTTCTGTCGCCAGTCACCTTGCTCGAGCTTCAGATCACCAGATCGTCCCGCGCCTTCTGGCCATAGGCCTTCGACCTGTCCGCGCTCTCGGACGTCGAGGTCCGGCGATCGAGCGCCGAGTGTCGTCGGACAGACGCCTGCGCCGCCCGGGGCTGGGTGGCACTGTTGTCCTGGGGTTGGCGCTTGTGGTCGCTGGTCTGGTGGCGGGCGTTGCGCCATCTCGGTACGGGGAGCCCGGTCTTCCGACATCGCAGTGACCTGACCCCCAGATTCGCGCATCTATGACGTGAGGTTAGGCCCAGCAGTTAGTAACTCCTGAGGCGCGGAGGTCGTCTTCGACCGGAGCGCCTCCCTCGCGTATTCGGCTGGAGGCACATCCCCCAGCGAGCTGTGCGGCCGGACGCGCTTGAAGTCCGAGTCTTCGCTCAGGAATTTCGGGCAGGACCTTGATCGCGACGTCCCGATCGAGCCTCGTGTCGCGGGCGCGGTAGACCTCGCCCATGCCACCTTTGCCGAGAGGCCCTGTGATCTCGTAGGGGCCGAGCGGAGTGCCAGGGCCGAGAGTCATGAAGCGTCCATGCCTTTCCGGGGTCGCCAGGTAGATCTGTGGGTTCTCGGGAGTTGCGACCGTGATCGTAGCGGTTTCGGTCAGCATCTCCTGAGTGGTCGCACCTTCGACCAGGCTGCTGGCGTGGAACTCGACGGACGCAGTTCTCGGCTCGCCAGCGCCCGTCTCATCCGTGGCGAGCTCGAGGACGGCCAAGACGTCGCTGCTCTGTCGGTTCGTAGGGCTCTCTCAGGTTCGGTTTGCGGAGGCCCGCGGGATCAGCGTCCACACTCTCCGAAACTGGGAGCAGGGCCGCCGCTCACCAGAAGGCCCGGCCGTAGCGTTGCTTCGAATTGCAGCTCGACACCCACGTATCATTTGCGAGAGCCTTCAGCAGGCAGGGTAAGTGCAACGTTGCAGGTGCCCCTCGGGCCACAGAGGAGCAGGTTGAGGGCTCGAGCCGCCAGCCAAGGGGTTTGGCGCTGGTCGAAGGCTGACGAGACGCCGGCGCGTGAATGATCCCGTGAGTCTGGCAAGCCGTGTCTCACGTCGAGCGCGAGACGGGTGTGCGCTCCCAGTCGCACACGACGTTGGCTCTCTATGATGGGACTCTGTCAAAAGCGCTCGACCCGTGCCTCGAAAGCGGCAACAAGCGGCTTCGGACGGCTGAGCGTTCAGCAATGCCGTCCGGGAGTCACGAGCTCTCGGCTGGATCTGGTGCAACGGGCTTTGACGCTCCTGGCAGCGCTACTGCTCAGTCAGTGCGTCGCGACCACGCTTGCGGCGGGATTGCAGCGGCAACGGGGGGCGGTGCAGGGCAACGTCTCGAGTGGCATCGATCGTTGCGAGGACTTCAAGGGCTTCTTTCGCGCCTACGGGCGGTTTCGGCCCGATCACGGTTACGGTGACCCGTTGCCCCATCTCTCGCCGGTTCGAGGTGGCAATCGCAACGAGGCCTTCCTCAGTCGGGTGATGGGCTGCTATCCGAACTGTTCGCTGGGTATGAACTCCTTGCACAGCGCCTTCGCGGTTCGCTACAGGGGCGGAGTCCTCGAATGGGCGGCGCTGCACGCGCCGAGTGGCGATGTCGTCTACCACGGCAGCAGGGCGGTGGCGTGCGAGAACGGCGTGCTGGCCCACAGCTCCAAGTTCGAGATTCGCCTCCGAGACAACGTGACCCTCTTCCCGCTGCCGCGGGGTTCCAGCGAGGACATTCGCTACTTCGTGATCAACACGGATGGCGCGCTCGTTTCCTACGACGCCAGCTCTTTTCGCGGCACGGTGCTTCTCGTCATTCCGATCGATGGCACGAAACGAGGCGACGAGTGGTTCGAGTTTCCACCCGCGGCCGTTGACGTCGACATCGATGCGCTTTTCGACGGCTTGGCTCCTCCTCAGGGGGGCGAGGTCGTCACAGTTGGCGATCCACGTGCGAATCCGGCCGCTCGAGAGTGGGCGCGTCGGCAGCCTGATGTGTTTACGGTGAGAAATCACGGTGCCGACGGCTTGCCATGGACCCGCGCTGGCGACGTCGAGTTTCGGCTCTGGGAGGTCGGTGTCGAGAAGGGAGCCGACGGCTACTACACGACCTTCGCGAGACTGGACGCACGCCGCGGCCGCGACTGGTTGAACGACTTCCGACTCGAACGCAGCCATCGGCCCGGAGGCGAGCCAGAGTTCCGAACGGTCTTTGGCGAGGAAGTCGCACTTCGTTCGGTCACGATTCCGACCGGGATCACGTCGACCAACAACCCACGATGGGCACACCTGCTCCACAAGCGGGCTGACGATCCCTGATTCGCGTGATCCGACTGTCGAGCTCGAGCTTGGAAGTCGAGGTGCCTAGCGCTTGGTCGGCCAGATCCGCAGGTGCCCAATCCTGAGGCGGCACCAGCCGTCCGCGCCCACCGCTGAGCGCTTGGTTGCCCAGCGAGCTCTAGTCGAGGCTACACTGGTTGGTCAGAACTGACGAACAAGGAGAAAGCTTTGCTCGACCTACGCGATCGGTCTTGGCTCTCAGTGCTCTGCCTCGGAGTCCTCATGCTCTCCGTCGGATGTGGAGCGCCTGTGGCCGAAGAGGCCCAGGATCAGGTGGTCTCGTCTTTTGGCGAGTACACGAGTCCACAACCAGCGGTCTACGACGGCTGGACTCGAACCTCACAGTACGTGCCCGCGGAAGACGGCACGCAGCTCGCCGTCGACGTCTTGCTGCCCACGCGAGGCGGTGAGCCGCCGGCGGAGCCGGTCCCCGTCGTCCTGCACTACACCCGCTACATCCGGGCGATGGAGACGGACGACGGCACCGTGGTGGGGATGGAGCGCGATCCGGCTCTCCGTCACCTTCTCGAGCATGGCTTCGCCATCGCTGCCGCCGACGCGCGTGGCACGGGCGCCTCTTACGGCGTGCACCACGGCGCGTTCTCGGTGGAGGAGACGCGTGATTCTTACGCGATCATCGAGTGGCTCGGCTCGCAGCCCTGGTCGAACGGCAAGGTGGGTATGTCGGGCCGCTCCTACCCAGGCATGACCCAGTACCAGGCGGCAACCCAGGCGCCGCCGGCACTCAAGGCGATCTTCGCCGAGATGGCGGGGCCGTCGGCTTACGACTTCATCTACCGGGGCGGTGCATTCAAGGAAGACTTCATCGAGGTCTGGGGTGCGGCCACCAAAGCTCAGGACCTGGGTCAGGCGGGGGCACCGGCGCGAGTGGATGCCGACGTCTCGGGCGAGATGCGTGAGGCAGCCATAGCCGAGCACAGCGCCAACCTCTGGGCGCCGGAGCTGATCACTGAGACTTCGCATCTGCGCAACTTCTCCATGGACCGCGAGGGTGGTGGTCACTGGTCGTGGGACGAAGTGATTGCCACGATCGACGATGCGGACGCCATTGCCGCGTCGGGCATCGGCGTGTATCACCTGGTCGGCTGGTACGACATCTACACGACTCAGCAGCCCTGGCTCTACGCGACGCTCGAAGGTCGCTCGCCGCAGAAGATGATGATCGGACCCTGGGTCCACTCGGGCGGCTACGGCGGCACCGTGCACAAGGCCGAGATCCTGCGCTGGTACGACTACTGGCTCAAGGGGATCGACAACGGCGTGATGGACGAAGAGCCGGTGCACTACTACGTCATGAAGGGCAACCACACGATGCCTGAGCCAGCGCCTCAGGTCGCGGAGGGCGAAGGCCCGCCGCCGACGCTGGTCGCGACCCACGCCTCACCGTTT
>JANQPS010001001.1 GCA_028285365.1 Thermoanaerobaculia bacterium
GTGGGAGGCGACAGTGGCAGGCGCTTGGGGAGTTCAGGATCCGCTTCGATGGTGATGTAGTCGTCGATCTCCCTGGCGAAGACCGAAAGCCCCCACCGCAGAGAGCTCGTGAAGTACTCCGCACCGAAGTTGAGCTCTGTGCTCCGCTCAGGCTCGATCTCCGGGCTACCGACGAACTCGGCGGCGATCTGGAACTTGGTCGAAGGGAAGCGATCCGAGTAGCGCTCGAGAACGTTGGCGGCACGCACGACGGATCCGACTCCTCCGGTCAGCAACCACCGATCCGAGAGGCTCCAGCGGGCACTCGTCGCGACACTGAAGTTGACCTCGTCCTGGTCGAGCTCGCCGCTCACCGCGTTGCGATAGAAATTCGAGACCTCCCCGGCATCGGCGGTCACGAAGTCGAAGCGCGCCGCCGCGCCCAACTCGACACGCTCGCGCCCGCGATAGATCCCCTGCACGAACACACCAGTGTCCTGGATCTCCGCGTCGGGCCAGACGATGTCTTCGAAGATGAGAAAGCCGTTCGAGCGGCGCTGAACGAAACGCCTCGCGTTCTGCTCCAGCGAGTAGTGATCCCCACCGAAGCGCAGCCCCCAGTCTTCGACCCCCGCGTCGACCCACAGGCGCCCCCCGAGGGTATTGGATTCGGTCGGAAGGTCGATGTCCAGCGCAAACGGAGGCACCCGTCCCGGCATGTCACGACCGGTGGGCTTCTCGTTGTTGTTCATCAGATGGTCCTTGTTGGTCGCATAGACCTGACCGAGGAACGAGCTGACGAAGCCGTCGCCAGACCACTGATACCGGGCCGAGTGCTGACGGGTCTTGAAGTAGGTCGCGTCGAGCAGGCGACCAGGAAAGTCGATGTCGTCTTGCCCCTGGTAGCCACTGGAGATGTCCAGGCTCGAGTTCTCGGCGAACCGGAACTCGAGTCCGCCCCGAAAGTCCTGGGACTCGTAGTCGCCCGGGACGATGTTGCCGTCACCAGCTTCGTAGTCTTCGCCCCGACGGTCGTTGACCAATACGTTCCACGCCAAGGCGTCAGTACTGCCGAACAGGGTGCCGAAGACGTCACTGGCCTCGGCATTCTCCTCGTAGCCGAGAACCAGACGACCTCCGAGCCGCGCACCTCCGACTTCCGGCCTCGAGGTGCGGGCATCGACCGCGCTCATGGCGCCGGCTCCCCAGGTCAGGGCATAGGGGCCCTTGACGATCTCGACGCTCTCGATGGCGTGCGGGGTGATGTGGCTGAGATCCGAATCCATCCGCGCCGGGCCGGCCGCAAAGGTTCGTGAGCCGTCGAGCAGCACCGCGACTTCGGTCTCCTGCAGTCCGCGGACCGTAGGGTCGAAGTTGACCGAGCCTCGTCGCGCTGCGTCGAGTCCGGGAGCCAAACGCAGCGCCGAGGCGAGATCCGCATCACCGGTTTCCGCAAGGTCTCGACCGGACACGCTCTCGGTCGGCACCAGCTCGGGTATGGAGGCCGTCACTGAGATCTCGAGCTGGATGTCGGGTCTCTCAACTGGATCGTTCTCGGCCTCCTGGGCCAGGACGAACTGGCTCACTGCTGTCAACGTGAGCAACGCGAGGAAAGTCTGAAAGGGTCGACCTCGACGGGCCTGTCGTCGAGTGTTGGGAGGGTGTCGGGGCAGCAATCGTTCTAGGTCGGACATGGCTTCTCTCCAAAAAGTGTGATCAACCGGCTCGCGCTGGGCGCAGCCGGGGTTCCACCGGTCAGCCAAGGCAGCTCACTCGTCTCTTTAGGACGAGTGCAGTTCCTCGCTGAATGAGCCGTCGACGCTTCGAATCAGACGAAGCGAGCGGCGTGTCGACAGGGTCGCGGGCTCAGGCGGCCGAGGGTGGGCCCCGTTGGACGGGGTTGACCCGTCCGCGCGACGAGAAGCCAAAGTGACGACACAGAACCGGGGCCGACGAATGCACACCATCGGCCCAGATCACGAGCTCCTGTTGGCCAGGGCCCGAAGAGAACGTGCCACAGTCCTCCGAACATCGCTGACGCGGCGAATGCATGAACTCGTGGGAGCGTTGAGTCTCCTCGGCGGAGTGAGAGCTCATCGCCGTCCCGCCTTCATGGCGTGCCGCACTCGTGTGCTGAGGAGCTGACTCGGCTGGATCAACAGGACCAAGAGAGTGAACCGAGTCGCTCTCGAATTCATCCGTCGAGTCGCCGTGAGCGCAATGATCGTCCGCGGGTGACTCGTCACCCGCGCTCGCGTCAGCCGCCATCGGACCACCGTGCTCGCCCCCGCCGTGGCCAGCTCCGGCATGACTGGAGTGATGGGGACAGTCGTGCGTGCCCCAATGGGCACAACGACAGCTCATACCGTCTGCGAGGCCGCTCACGACCGGCGCCGCCAAGAGGAGCACGCACGCCATCACACAGACCCACCCATTTCGGGCCTCTCTATTCGAGGCTCGAGCGTTCTGCCTCCGCCGCGCTGGTTGTGTGAGCTGGCGCCACGTCATCCAGCCATCGTATCCAAAGCTCGCCTACCTCAGGCGAGTCACGGGGATGGACTGCAGATCGCCTCTCTCTCTCTCTCTCTCTCTCGCGCGCGCGCGCGCTGCCGCTTATTCCGGTCGCGTCCTAGGCGCCATCGCAGCGAGTCGTAATCTGCGCAACGCGCTCGTCTTCTTCGGAGAGCGCGGACACCAGTCCCTTCATCTCGCCGCACACCGAGACTCGACGCCCTGGAGGACCATCAGCCGCAAGGAGCTCCTCCAGCGGAATCAATGCGTCCAGCAGATAAGGGCTCTCGTCTCCGGAGTACCGGCGCTCCAACTCCAAGGCTCTCTCATAAGTGGCGATGGCCTCCGCGCGCTCGCCACGACTCGTCAGTACCGCGGCCAGACGATTGAGATTGGGTGCCAGAACCTGTTCGGGGCCCTCCGCCGCCAGCCCGTCCACCAGGACTCTGAGCTCTCGCTCCGCCTCTTCGAGCCGGCCGGCCTGATGCAGCGCTGTCGCCAGAGTCGCCCGCAGCCAGCGGTTCTCGCCGTGGGTGACCGCCCAGACGGACTCTCCGATCTCGAGCCCCGCCCCAAGCGTCGCTATGGCTGCCTCCAGGTCGTCCAAACCGAGCAGCATCTCGCCGATCGCACCTTTTGACAACGCCACGTGGGGATGGGACGGTCCCAGGACCCGTTCTCTCATCTCTCCTGCCCGCCTTGCCAGTGGCAGCGCTTCGTCAGTGCGTTCCAGATCCCGGTGCATCAGCAGTGCGAGCACGTGAAGGCTGGTGGCCAAGGTATGGCTATCACCGCCGGACTCCGATCCTTCGGCCCGGTTGTGCTGCTCTTCGAGGTCTACCGCCGACTCGAACAGCTCGCGAGCTCGATCGGCATTGCCGAGGGTCCACTCGGCAATGGCCAGGTTGTGCGAGCTTTGAGCTGAGGCTCCGAAGTCCGAAGGCGACACGTCTCGGCGCATGTCGAGGGCCTGTTGGTGAGTCGAGCGAGCACGCTCCGGGTCACCGGTGTTCTGGTAGAGATTCCCGAGCGCATTGAGAAGATCTGCCACGGCTTCACTCGGGGGCCCCGACCCGATCAGCGAGAAGGCCTCTTCCGCGAGCTCTAGCGCCTCCTCGTCATCCCCGTCCCACGACATCGCCGTCGCCAGTCTCTTGAGAGCCTCGGCCTGATCGGCCGGGTCACCGAGCGATCGCCTGAGGGTGACGGCCTCGTCGAGCAGCGGTCGTGCGTCACCGTAGAGACCCAGGGCCGTGTAGACCCGACCCACGACCTCGAGCAGGGAAGCCCTGGTGGACGGCTCGCTCTCGAGCGCATCGTCGATCCGTCGGACGCCCTGATCGAGGACCTCACGAGCCGTGATCTCGGCTCCTCGCGCTCGACCAGGATCCGAGCTCTCGAACAGGTCGACGAGAAACTCGGAGACCGCGCCCGCACGGCTGGCCTCGGCCAGCGCTACTCGCTCGGAGGCGCGCGCCCGACTCAGTCCCCACAGAGCGGCCGCCAGGCCCAGGATCAGGGCCAGAGCCACGAGCCCGCTGGTGACCGCCGCCACCCGGTGACGCTTCACCCAACGACCCGCCGTGTAGCTCCAGCTCGGCGGCCTTGCCGAGACCGGGCGATTCTCCAGGTAGGACCTGACGTCGGCAGCGAGCTCACCAACTCCGGCGTAACGCAGGCGACGGTCTTTCGCCAGGGCCTTCATCGTGATCCAGTCCAGATCGCCGCGCAGCTCGGAAACCAGCGTCCGGCGATCGGTCGCGCGCATCTTGACGCAGGATTCGGACTCCACTTCCGCGAGGCTGCTGACCCGAGTGCTGGGCCGCGGCGGGTCCTTCTCGAGGATGACCTTGCGGGCGACGTCGAAGTCGCCTTCGAAGGATGCCGCGTCGAACGGCAGCGACCCGCAGACGAGGAGGTAGAGCAACACGCCGAGAGAGTAGACGTCGGTGCGGGTGTCAGCCTGCTGGAGGCCGAGCTCCGCCTGCTCCGGACTCATGAATGCTGGCGTTCCTAGCATCTGACCGTACTCGGTGTAGAGAGTCCGATCGCTCAGTCGGCCGGTGAGCGCCTTGGCGAGCCCGAAGTCGATGATCTTGGGTATCGCTCTGTCTTCCTCGACGGCGACCAGGATGTTCGACGGTTTCAAGTCTCGATGGAGGATTGCCTTCTGGTGAGCGTGAGCCACACCCTCACACACGTCCATGAACAGCTGAAGTCGCTCTCGCGTACCCAGGCGCACCTGGTCGCAGTGGTCGGTGATCGGGACTCCCCGTACCAGCTCCATCGCAAAAAACGGTCGGCCGTCCGGGGTCGAACCGGCGTCGAAAACACTCGCGATAAACGGGTGATCCATCATCGCCAACGCCTGTCGCTCGCTCTCGAAGCGAGCCAACGCGCGGTCGGTGTCGAGCCCCCGCTTGATGATCTTGAGCGCTACGAGGCGGCGCAGGGGTCCCTTCTGCTCGGCTCGCCAGACTTCGCCCATCCCGCCCGCGCCGAGGCGGTCGAGCAGTCGGTAGGGACCAAAACGTCGTTGCGACTGCTCGGTGGAACTCGGAGAGCCGGCGTCGAGCGTCGGATTGAGATCGTCGGACTCGCTCAAACGCCCAGCTCCGAGGAAAGACGAACAGCTCTAGACGGCTGACGCGCGTCTCCCCGCCGGCTTTCGACTGCATCCAGAACGATGTGGCTCACAGTGTGACTCACAGTGTGACTCACGATAGGGTCGACCGTGGCAGGGTCGACCGTGGCGCCCACGATCACGAGACTCGGCATGAAAGCGATTGTAAGTCCTCGGCCTCGGACCCGAGAGCCCGGAGGTCCCAAGGCTTGACGGCAATCGACCCGTTCACCTACCGTCCAACCGGATGACTCACGCCAAGAACGGTGGCCGCGAGAAGCGGCGCCGCGAACACCTGCAGCCGAAGCCACCCAGCCCGTGGCTGGCCGCTGCCGAGCCGCGAGCCGTCTTCGAGCTGAGTTGGTTCGCTCAGACTCTGCCACTGTTGAGACTCTCCAAGCGCGGCGACGGTCATCCCGTCCTCGTCCTCCCGGGATTCCTCGGTGGCGACGCCTCCACGGCTCCGCTCAAGCGGCTCCTGCGCTCGCTCGGCTACGACGCGCGCGGATGGCTCCAGGGACAGAACCTCGGTCTGCGGCCCGGTGTAGAGCTCCTGATGATCCGTCGGCTTCGCGACCTCCACCTCAGCTCAGGCAGGCGCGTCTCGCTCATCGGCTGGAGTCTCGGTGGCATCTATGCGCGCGAACTGGCGCGCCAACATCCCGACGCGGTCCGTCAGGTGATCACGCTCGGCAGCCCCTTCAACCTCTCGATGCGGGCCAATCACGCCTGGAAGCTGTACGAGCTCCTCTCCGGCGAGACGATCGACGCTCAGTCAGAACTCTTCGAGCGTGTCGGCCGTCCCCTCGAGGTCCCGGCCACGGCCGTCTACACCCGCACGGACGGCGTCGTCGCCTGGCAGTGCTGCCTCCAGGAGTCGGGACCGACCGCCGAGAACGTCGAGGTCTACGGGAGCCACAGCGGTCTGGGTCACAACCCGCTGGCTCTCGAAGTCATCGTCGATCGCCTGGCTCAGCCGCCCGGCGAATGGCTTGCCTTCGAGCGCCGCGGGTGGCGACGGGCCGCCTTCCCTCGCGCGCTGGACAGCCCTGAAGCTGCTCTCGAGCGCTGAGCCAACTCACGCGAGCTCACGAGCTCGCACCGACAATCTCGCTCGCAAGTGGCCGGCAAGCCAGCTCGGCGCCGTAGGTGGGGCCAAAGGAGGCTTTATCATCATGCACGACATCATCATGCACGACATCACCATGCACGACGACAATCCAAGCGTTCTCTCGACCTCGACGGCCTGGCGACGGACCCGCCAGATCGTTGCCGTTGTTGGACTCTCACTCTGTAGCCAGGTGGCTCTCGCCGACCTCAAGATCTCCTCTCGGATGACCGGCAAGGCCATGGGCCGCGACACCGGCGGCGAGTCCGTGACCTACATCAAGGGCACGAAGATGCGCAGCGAATCGGTGAACGGCGGCCGACGCTCCATCTCGATCCTCGATCTGGACAAGCAGCAGATGATCGTGCTCAACGAGAAGAAGCGCCGCGCCGAGATCTTCGATCTCAGCCAGACCGCGCAGGTCCTGCGCGAGGTCGACGCAACAGACGTCAAGCTCGAGCGATTGGGAACCAGCCGCACGATTGCTGGTCTGAGCTGCGACGACTACGAGTTCGCGGTGGCGATGACGGTGGCACCAATGGAAGGCCTGGACCTCGAGATGGACATGGTCTTCGGTGGCCCGGTCTGCATCTCCGACGAGGCACCGGGACGCTCGACCTTCGAATCCTTCTACACCACGGCAGCCAACAAGGGGCTCTTCTTCGGCGCACCCGTGGGCGGTCAGACCGGGCATTCGAAAGGCATGCTCGAGCTGTATCGCAAGATGTCGGAGCTCGGAGTAGCACTCGCCACTGACATCACAGTGAAGATGCAGGGAGACGGTCCCATGGCTTCCGCGATGGGTCGTCTCGGCAACATCTCCGTCGGTAGTCAGGTCCTCGAGCTCTCCGAGGAGACACTCAGCGACGACCTCTTCGAGATCCCCAGCGGCTGGAAGGTCAAGCACCAGAAGCCCTGAGCATCCGTCTCGGGCCGAGTGTCAATCCACTCGGGTCACTTCGTCGAAGCTTAGAGGCAGGCGCCCGGGCCCGGGCGCCTGTCCTCGTAGCACTCGATATGAAGCGATTTCGCAAGGCTCTCGACGATCGGCGGCCGGACCCCGCGGGCGACAGCGACCGGCGGTGGCTCTTCGTTCCCTACGATCAGCTCAGTGACGCCATCGGGCCACTGTCTCGAGCGGACCCAGCCGATCTGGGCATCGTTCTGGTCGAGTCTGCCTGGAAACCGGCTCGCCGTCGGTACCACCGGCAGAAACTCCAGCTGATCCTCTCGAACCAGCGCCACTTCGCGTTGGAGCAGGCCGCCCGCGGGGTTGCCGTTCGTTACGTCACCACTCGAGGCGACTACCACAGCGCTCTCGAAGCCCAGGCCAAGGAGCTCGGAAGTCTGCGGGTCCAGCAGCCAGCCGAGCGCGAGCTGCGCAACAACGTGCAGCCACTCGTGGAAACGGGCGCACTCGAGATCCTGCCGCACGAAGGTTGGTTGACATCGCACGAGCAGTTTCTCGCGAGCCGAGACAAAGGCGGCCGCTTCCGAATGGACCGCTTCTATCGACGGGTTCGCAAAGACACCGGGATCCTCATGAGCGAGGGTGACCCGCTCGGTGGTCGATTCAGCTTCGACGCAGACAACCGCAAGCCCTGGAAAGGCGAGCCCAGGGCACCGCAGCCGCCTCGCTTCGATGCCGACCCGATTCGCGACGAGGTCGCGGTACAGATCGCCGAACACTTCCCGGACCACCCCGGAGAGCTCGACGCCGCGGCTCTTCCCGCGACCAGGTCCGACTCTCTTCGTCTTTGGGACTGGGCGAAATCGAACTGCCTCGAGAGTTTTGGTCCCTACGAAGACGCCATGTCGACCCGGTCGACCGGTCTTTTTCATACGCGCGTGTCATCGCTGCTCAACATCTCACGACTCCTGCCACGGCAGGTCGTCGACGACGTCGTCGCCCTGCCCGGAATTCCTCTGGCGAGCCGCGAGGGTTTCGTCCGGCAGGTCCTCGGATGGCGCGAGTTCGTGCGCTGGATTCACCTCGAAACCGATGGCTTCAGGAGTCTTGCCGAAACGGTTCCGCAAGAGCCGAATCAGCCAGAGCCTGCACCCAGTTTTCTCGGCGCGTCCAACGACCTTCCTCCAGCCTACTGGGGAACCCGCTCCGGCCTCGGCTGTCTCGACCACGTCGTGAGCGAGGTTTGGCGGGAAGGCTACAGCCACCACATCACTCGACTGATGGTGCTCGGCAATCTCGCGACTCTGCTCGACGTCTCACCACGTCAGCTGACCACCTGGTTCTGGTGCGCCTACACCGACGCCTTCGACTGGGTCGTCGAGCCCAACGTCCTGGGAATGGGCACCTTTGCCATCGGTGACCTGATGACGACCAAACCCTACGTCGCCGGCTCGCGCTACATCGACAAGATGAGCGACTACTGTAAGACCTGCCTCTTCGATCCCAAGTCCAGCTGTCCGATCACCCCTCTCTACTGGCAGTTTCTCGAACGCCATCGAGAGAAGCTGAGCGGCAACCCACGCATTCAACTCGCTCTCAGGAGCTCTGAGAAGAGAAGCCGCGCCAAGAAGCAGGCTGATCAGGAGGTCTTCGAACGGGTCAGCCGAGCCCTGGCCCGCGGTGAGCAACTCACGCCCGAGAGCATCACTAGACAACGGGAGCTCGTCCATGTCGAATGAGCCGAAGTGGCTCGAACGGGCACGATCATCCTGGAGCCACACCGGACGCCACCGTCCCGACTTCGCCATCGAGCCGAAGCCCGGGCAGGAGTCGGTATGGGACTACCCGCGACCTCCGGTGATCGTTGAAGACACACGCCAGGTCATCGTCTCCTTGGGGCGCCAGGTCCTGGCCGAGACGCGCAACAGCATCAGAGTCCTGGAGACGGCGAGCCCGCCGACCTTCTACCTACCAGTCACCGACGTGCGGACCGAGCTGCTCGAGCGTGGGGACAACTTGTCGTTCTGTGAATGGAAAGGCCCCGCCACCTACTGGAACCTCGCCACCGCCGACAAACCAGAAGTCGCCTGGTCCTATCTCAAGCCGTTCCCGGACTTCGAGAAGCTTCGCGATCACTTCGCCTTCTATCCCGACCGCGTCGAGTGTCACGTCGACGGTGAACGCGTGCGGGCACAGCTGGGTGGGTTCTACGGCGGCTGGGTCACCAGCGAGATCATCGGTCCCTACA
>JANQPS010001005.1 GCA_028285365.1 Thermoanaerobaculia bacterium
CGACTTGAGACCTCGGTCACCAGCCGAGACGAAGCCCAGTTGCCCGGTCTCCACGAGCTGGTTGAGAAAGATCCGGTGGCTGGCGCTGTCGGTCCAGTGACTCGACTCCTCGAGATCGAGTGGCATCCCCTGGAGGAGAACCGCATCGAGGTCTCCGTCTCCGTCGACATCGGCCAGACCTGTGCCAGGCCCCATCATCTCGACCATGTAGCGTTCGCCGCTCATCCCGTTGTCGTGCTCGAAGTCCAGACCTTGCTCGAGCGCTGCCTCTACGAAGACCGGTCCGCCGGACTCCTCGACCAGCTCTCGAGTCGGCTCCCGCGCACAGGCGAAACTCGACGCGACTGTCGCTGCGAGAACGACGGGCCGGACGAGCCGCAACCCAAAGGACCGTGACGGCTGCATCAGCAGGTCAAGACGAAGGCACACCCGACATCCGGACATCGACTCGAGGGGCCAGGAGATCTTCAGGAGCGGAGTCGATCGCGTCAGACATGTCGGTCGAGGTGGCGATTCCCTCGACGTCCTCGAACGAAAGAGTGGAGCTCGAGCCCGGCGCAGCGAGCAAGCTCGGCCGAGAGATCAGACGCTGCACCAGCGGCGATCAAGACCGGGCATCGAGCGACGATCACCTTCTGGACGATCTCGAAGCCAGCGCGGCCGCTGACCGTCACGATCTGATCGCGCAGATCCGTCGCTCCCCCCAGCAGTCTGGCGCCGATGAGTTTGTCCACAGCGTTGTGACGACCCACGTCCTCGAAGACCTCGAGAAACGTCCCGTCCCGGCTGAAGAGTGCTGCACCGTGAACGCCTCCCGTCAGTTCGTAGAGAGACTGACGGGTGGTCATGCGACGCACCAATTCCCCACGTAGAGAGTGATCCCAATGGATCGGCTCCACTTCGGGAAGCTCGACAAAGACGTCTTCCAGCGAGGGCTTTCCGCACACGCCGCAGGCACTCGTGATCCGAAAGTCACGCTCGACCTTGAGGCGAGCCCAACGGTCGAGTGCCTCCTCCTTCAGGTGAACCTCGAGTCGGTTGGGACCTTGGTTGGAAAAGAGGGGATCCGCGAACTCGTCTGCACTCCGCACGATGCCCTCACCGTAGAGGAACCCCAAAGCCAGCTCGTGATCGTCACCTGGCGTGCGCATCGTCACCGCCATGGGCCGGCCACCGACACGGATCTCCAGCGGAGACTCCACTGCGAGCCGATCGACACCCTGGCAGGAGCCTTCCTCGCTCAGGCGCTCGACCGGGCACTCGACGGTGCGGGTGCCATCGGCGGGGCTTTGGATCTTGGAGTCAGAGTCGCTCAAGGGTTACCCGAGTTCCGTAGTCCGGTTCACCGGACAACGGATCGGTCTCCACGGGCAGGAGAGCGAGCCCCTCGGGCCAGTGGACTTCCACGTTGCCCGGTTTGATGGGGGCCAGCTTGACCCGGCCGCTCATCGAGCCATTAGAGGAACGAACCGTGATCCGACCACCATCGACGAGCTCGAGTCG
>JANQPS010001006.1 GCA_028285365.1 Thermoanaerobaculia bacterium
CAACGGTCCGGACCTCGTACCTGCCTTTCCCGTCGCCGTCGATCCAACCTTTGATGAGCTGGAGTTGCTGCAGGGGTGCCGCCGACTCGGCGGGATCTCGCGTGGCAAAGGCGACGAAGGAGGGTTGCGCCCCGGAGGCTCCCGAGGTCAGGTCGCCGCCCATCGGGACCCCGCCCGCGTCGGCCACTTCTAGGAGGTCCGCCTGCTGGCACAGGTCCTGAGAGTAGTCCCAGCCGGCAAAGAAGCGAGGTCTGATCCTCGGTCCGGACGTACCGAAGACCTCACGACGTTTCATGGCGTCGAAGATCGCGTCGCGCGTGTTTTCGGTGGCCCACACGCCCGCGAGTCCGCCCGGGTTGCCGTCGATTCCGCTCGTGAGGAGGCCCGGTCGAAGTCGTTCCTGGGGCGTCGACTCGACGGAAACATGACCCCGCCAGTCGTACTCGAGCGCAGCGCCGGGCGTTGCAGTATGGGTGTCGGTCGAGGCGATGACACCGAGCTTGGCCGGATTCAGACCAATCTCGGCTTCTTCTTCGAGGCCTTCGAGGAGTCCCGAGCGGAGATAGTCGGCGCGTGCGACGCAACCGGCGCCGAGCATTCCACCGCTGCCGATCGTTTCGGGCTCGCACTCTTTGGTGACCACACTCGCGGTGCCCGTCGTCTGCAAACCGTCTCCCGAGTCGACCAGGGTGGGAAACGTCTCCTCGCGGTCGATGAAGCGGACCGCCTCGACGTCGCAAAGCTCGTCAGGCTCGCCGAATACCGACGACAGGCCGTTGAGGCACTCGGAGGAGCCCTTGTGCTGAAAGATCTCCATGATCGGTTCGCGCTCGAGTCGTCTCGAGGCGTAGGCGCGTCGGTTTTCGGTCGTCCGCTCGAGGCCGAAGTACGGCCCCATGCGACCGTTGGCGAGGTTCGTGTTGTGAGGGATGGTGAGGTAGTCGCATCCCTCTTCGATGCGACAGCTCTGGTCCAGTTTCTGCCAGAGCTCGCTGTCGGTGGGGGCGTCGACGTAGGACACCGGCAGGTCGGGGACCCGACTTCCGCGAAAGATGACGTTGCGGTGATAGTTGGAGCGTCTGGGCGTACCGGTGTACTCGTAGCCCACGAAGCTCGTGAAGGTGCACTCCTCGGACCGATCGTAGGCCTCTTCGGCGGCATCGATGATCTTCTGCCATGGACTTTTTGCCCACTCGAGACACAAGGCGCCATCGTCTCCGCAGATCTCCGGGATTCTGCGCGGCGTTTCGCTCAGGATGACCGCGCCGAGCATGGTCATACCCTGTCTCTCGCTCACTCTTGTTCCTTGGCAGAACTCGCTGTCGTAGCGTGGCGATTCCGGGTCCCGGCACAATCGACGCTCACCCAGGAACTCCCCATGGTCGGTGACTGCGACGAAGTCCAGAGGTCGATCGATTGCGTAGCTGCCTACCGGCTCGCCATTCGCGTCGAGGGGGAAGAAGGGGATCGGCTCACCTTGTGCGAATCGGTAGGCGTCACCCGGGGTGGAGCCAGTGCTGTTGGCAGCGGCGTCGAAAGAGAAGCTGGTGTGAACGTGCAGATCTCCAAAGAGGGCCTGGCGCAGCTCCGTGCGATTGGCGCAGGCCGCCCGCTCTTCATGCGCCGGCGCGGTGGTCTGGTCGGGCTGCGGCGTGCCTGCACCCTGGCAGCCAGCCATCGCCAGAACGGCAAGTGGAAGGAGACGGTGTAGGTGACGGTTGGACAAGGGAGAGCAGATTCGGGAGCCGAGCATCAGGCCACTCCTCGGTTGTCGGACAAGTCGAGACATGCGGTATCGAGACGTTGGCGGTGTTTGAGACAAAGCATAGCCGGGGCTCTCGTTCCGCGACTGACGCTCCCATGACACATCGACGGGACGATTACCGATAGTGTCGCTCGCTTGCAACGCGTCGGTGTCGGCGCCCGAAGGAGATCTCCGTGGTCAAGAAACTCAGCTTCGCTACGTTTGCTCGTCCAGCACACGTCCTCCCTCTGCTCACTTTGTGTTCTATCGCCCTGTTGGCCGGGGGCTGTGCTGCTCCTGGCGACGAGTCACCAGCAGCAGAAGACTTGGTCGTCAACGTCTACTCTGCGCGGCACTACGACACCGATGACGCGCTCTACGAGCGGTTTCGAGAAGAGACGGGCATTCGCGTCAACCTGATCGAAGGCGACTCAGCGGCTCTGCTCGAGCGCCTCGTTCGTGAAGGCGAGCAGAGCCCGGCTGACATCTTCATGACCGTCGATGCGGGCCGACTCCACCAGGCGACGTCGCAGGGTGTCCTGCAGCCGGTCTCGTCTTCGACCTTGGAGGAGCGCATCCCGTCCAGCCTGCGGCACCCGGAGGGTCTGTGGTTCGGTTTGACGAAGCGGGCGCGAGTGATCATGTACGCCAAGGACCGGGTCGAGCCCGCCGACATCACCCGTTACGAAGACCTCGCCGATCCGAAGTGGCAGGGCAAGGTGCTCATTCGCAGCTCTTCGAACATCTACAACCAGTCGCTCATGGGTTCGATCGTGGCAGCGGTGGGGGAAGAGGCGGCTGAGGAGTGGTGTCGCGGAGTGACTGCCAACTTCGCCCGCGATCCCCAGGGTGGCGATACCGATCAGATTCGCGCACTCGCAGCCGGAGAGGGAGACGTTGCCGTCGCCAACACCTACTACCTCGCTCGGCTGCTTGCAGGCGAGGAGGCCGATCGAGAGCTGGCGGCCGGTGTCGGCGTCGTCTTCCCGAACCAGGAAGATCGTGGTGCCCATGTCAACATCTCGGGCGCCGGTGTCGTCAAGGGGGCCCCGAATCGTGACAACGCCATTCGTTTTCTCGAGTACCTCACGGGTCCCGAGGCACAAGGTGTACTCGCTGGCGGCAACAAGGAGTACCCGGTGGCCGCTGGTTCGGAGGCCGTTGCCGAGCTCGCCGAGTATGGTCCCTTCAAAGAAGACGAGCTCAATGCCTCGGTCTTCGGCGCCGGCAATCAGCAGGCCCTGATGATCATGGACCGGTGTGGCTGGCGGTAGGGCTCGACACATCCGATCAGTGGTGGTTGCGCGCGCGAGGCCCTGAAGCCGCCGCCAGTCGGGGGCAGCGCCTCGGTCCGTCGGCGACTCTCTGGAGACTGATTCTCTCGAGTCTTGGTGATGGCCGGCCGGCCTCGACTATGCTGAGTCTCGCCATGATCTTCTTGAACGCTCCTCTCGGCGAGTGGGTTCTCGCGCGGCTTTGCCACGACTAGCTCTTCCTCGTTCGATCGGCCCTCGGGTCACGGCGGCTACGGTCGCGCTGGTTGTCGGAGCACCGATGATCGTGGTGTTGAGCTACGTCGGGGCCGAGAGTGGAGGACTCTGGTCTCATTTGGCGACCACGGTGCTGCCGCGATACCTCCGCAACACCCTCTGGCTGTGCCTGGGGGTCGGCAGTCTGACGGCGATCATGGGAATCGGAACGGGGTGGCTCGTCACGGTCTGCGACTTTCCAGGACGTCGCGTCCTCAGCTGGGCTTTGCTGCTTCCGTTGGCAGTGCCCGCCTATCTGAGTGCCTACGCCTATACCGACCTCCTGCAGTTCAGTGGACCGGTCCAGTCGGGCCTGCGCGCACTGTTCGGCTGGGGTGCTGGTGACTATTGGTTCCCGGCCGCGCGCTCGTTGCCCGGAGCCATCCTGGTTCTCTCGCTCTGTTTCTATCCGTACGTCTATCTCGCGGCCAGGGCGGCCTTCCTGGAACAGTCTGGAGGCTCGCTCGAGGCCGGTCGCATGCTGGGCCTCAGTCGCCTGCAGTGTTTCTGGAGGGTCGGCCTGCCGCTCGCCCGGCCATCGATCGTTGCCGGTCTGGCGTTGGTGTTGATGGAGACGCTCGCCGACTTCGGAGCTGTGCAGCACTTTGCGGTCGACACGTTCGCCACCGGCATCTACCGCACCTTCACCCTTCCGAACGAGCACGCGCTCGTCGCCGCGGCACAACTCTCGGCCTGTCTGCTGGTGCTGGTTCTGCTCCTCCTGGGACTCGAAGAGTCGGCGCGCCGTACCGCCCGCTTTCATCACATGGACACGAGGCACCGAGCCTCTTCGCGGTGGTCGCTCTCGGGCTCCGCTGCGATCCTGGCGACGACGTTTTGTGGGTTGCCGGTAGCCCTCGGCTTCCTGACGCCGTTTGCGATGTTCGTGCGCATGACCTGGGCGTACGGCGACGCACGCGCGAGAGAGGTCTTCTTCGAGTACGGGACCAACAGTCTCGTTCTGGCGAGCATCGCAAGCCTGGCGGCCGTGCTGCTTGCGTTTGCTCTTGCCTGCAGCGCGCGACTCGATACACGCCCTTTCGTGCGGGTGTGCGTGCGCTGGGCGGGCACGGGGTACGCCATTCCCGGCAGCGTCATCGCAA
>JANQPS010001022.1 GCA_028285365.1 Thermoanaerobaculia bacterium
GTGGGAGCAGTCCCCTGACGATCGCTCACGAAGAGGAGACACGTTCCGCTTGAAGCCGTGTGATACCAGGCTATCCGCTCGCCGTCGGGAGACCACGTCGGCCCGCTGTCCTGCCCGGTTCGGTCACTCACGCGGCGGACCTCATGTGAGCCAATGGTCTTGTAGAAGATCTCCCAGCTCGCGGTCGACTCGAGATCGCCGTCGCTCGCCGTGGGTCGAACAAAAGCGACGCGCGTGCCATCAGGCGAAAGGGCCGGGTACATCTCCCGCCCTGGTGTCGTCGTGACCGGCACGGAGCGGTAGACGGCCGGCGGGTTGCGCTCGGGGGATACGAGACCAACCCTCCAAACGCCCAGCACCAGAAGGGCTGTCGCCAAAAGCACCGCTGCGCCAAGAACCAAGCTTCTCCGGGTCGCCGCTCGCGTGCTTTCGACTCGATGAGAAGAGCGGTCCGAGGCTGGCTCGTCCGCGGCTGCAGGCTCGACCGGCGCCACCAATCGGTAGCCGCCCTTGCTGATCGTCTCGACGTAGACGGGCCGGCGCCAGTCGTCACCGAGCTGTTTTCTCAGCGACGCCACCGCACGTGCAACGACGTTGTCGGTAACCGCCACGTCGGACCAGACCTCTTGCAGGAGCTCGTCACGGCTCACGACCTCTCCGGGTCGTCTCGCGAGCGCTTCTAGAACCGCCATCACCTTCGGCTCGAGGCGAACGACCTGGTTCCCTCGGCTGATCTGGTTGAGAGGCGGCTCGACCGTCCAGGCCCCCACCTGGAAAAGCCGCCAGCGTGATTCTTGGGTCATGACTCGTGTTCCCGCTTCCCCTACGAAACCCGGACAGTGGAGGTTCCCAAGGTCAGCGGTTTCTCGCCCCAAACGCCGGATCGTGCAATTTCATCATCGCGAGGTCAGGCAATTCAGCACCTGATTCCGCGAGCCTCGACACATCACCCGTCCAAGCACAACGGGCGATCATCAAGAACGAGATGGAGGACACGATGAAAGCCACACGGGAACAGACGCTGCGCAAGCTAGTCATCCTCGCGATGGTCACGCTGCTGTTCGAGACTGCCGCCGGGGCCCAACAAGAAATCACAGAAGCCGCGCAGAGAGTCATGAGCCTGTTTCAAGATGCGGAAACGTGGCCCCAGGTTGCTCCTGGCGATATCGAAAGCCGGCCGGGGCAATTCGACGCTGTGCGTTCGGTCTACACCCGAGCGACCGATCTCGGAACTGACAGCCCGAAGCAGGCGCGTGCCGTCTGGGAGATCGAGCAGTCAGCCTGGGAAGGTCGACCGGTAACGAGAATCAGCTGGCTCAGCGGTGGCGCCGTTGCTCCCCGCTCGTCGGTGGGCTACGTTGATCAGGGGAGTGGCGCCCTGCTCTATCGAGAGACATCGACCACCAGGAAGATCGTGATGACGCTGGTGGAGGCCGGCGAGCTCATCGACCAGTCCGTCGATCGTGATGGCAACGTCGAGTCCGAGATCGCCGCACTCGAGGTGCCTGCCTTCGACCGCTGGGCACTGGGCCACATGATGGCCGGAATGAAGCTCCAAGAGGGTATGAAGTTCAAGCTGCGAGGCCTCTATCCGGGAGTCAAGGCCCCAGTCGAGGTCCGGCTTCGCCGCTC
>JANQPS010001024.1 GCA_028285365.1 Thermoanaerobaculia bacterium
CGAAGACACCTGGACATCCGGAGTTCGGTCACACGCCCGGAGTCGACACCACGACGGGACCCCTGGGGCAAGGCATCAGCAACGCAGTCGGCATCGCCATTGCCGAGCGCCTACTCGGAGAGCGGTTCAATCGCGAAGACTTCGCCCTCTTCGATTTCAACACCTGGGTCCTCGCCAGCGACGGCGACCTCATGGAAGGTGTGGCTTCCGAAGCGTGCTCGCTGGCCGGCCATCTCGGACTCGCCAAGCTGAACGTGCTCTACGACGCCAACGAGATCACCATCGACGGGTCGACCGATCTCAGCTTCACCGAAGACGTCGTCGCACGGTTCGCCGCCTACGGCTGGCATACGACCGAAGTCGCAGACGGTACCGATCTCGCCGATCTGGAGCGCGCCATCAACGAGGCCAAAGCCGCCGACCGCCCCTCGCTGATCAAGGTCAAGACCAACATCGGTCACGGCAGTCCCAACCGTGCTGGCACCTCCAAGGCGCACGGCGAGGCGCTCGGCGAAGAGGAGGCCCGGCTGTCGAAAGAGAGCCTGGGTTGGCCACTCGAGCCCACGTTCCACGTCCCCACCGAAGCACGAGCAGCGTTCGACGACGCCCGATCTCGAGGCTCCGCCGCCTACGAAGGCTGGACCGAGCTGCGCGCTCGCTACGCCACCGCGCATCCAGATCTCGCCGCTGAGCTCGACCGCCGGGAGAACAACATCCTCCCCGAAGGTTGGTCCGAGCACCTTCCGAGCTTCGAGCCGGGTGATGGCAAGCTGGCTACCCGCAAGGCCTCCGGAAAGACGATCGAAGCGATTTCGTCGATCCTGCCGGAACTCGCCGGCGGCTCGGCCGATCTCACGGGCTCCAACAACACCTGGCTACCCGACGAGCCACCGTTCGATGCCAATAGCCCGGCTCACAACTTTCACTGGGGCGTGCGTGAGCACGGCATGGGAGCAGCCCTCAACGGCATGGCGCTGACCGGTGGATTGAGGGCGTTTGGTGGAACGTTTCTCATCTTCTCCGACTACATGAGGCCTGCAATTCGGCTGTCAGCCCTCATGGGTCTGCCGGTGATCTACGTCTTCACTCACGACTCGATCTTTCTCGGCGAGGACGGACCGACCCACCAGCCGGTCAGCCAACTCGCTGCGCTCCGAGCCATCCCCAACCTGACGGTGCTTCGGCCGGCCGACGCCAACGAAACAGCACACTGCTGGCGAGTCGCTCTCGAGCGCACCGATGGACCATCGGCCCTCGTCCTGACCAGACAGTCGCTGCCTATCCTTCAAGAGACCAGAGACCGCGCTGCCGAGGGAGTCCTTCGTGGCGGCTATGTCGTTGCCGACAGCAGTGCCGGCGACGTGCCCGAGCTGGTGCTCATTGCGACGGGATCGGAGGTGGCTCTGGCTCTCGAAGCTTTTCACGTACTCTCCGGCGAAGGCACCAAGAGTCGGGTGGTCAGCCTGCCCTCCTGGGAGGTTTTCGCAACGCAGTCGACCGAGTACAAGCACGCGGTCCTACCGCCTGCGGCATCAAAACGCCTTGCACTCGAAGCAGCCAGTCCGTTCGGCTGGGAGCGTTTCGTCGGGCTCGACGGAGACGTGCTCGCCGTCGAAGGTTTCGGGGCCTCGGCACCGTTCGCCGAGCTCACTCAGCGCTACGGCTTTACGAAAGACAACGTGCTGGAGCGCGCTCGAAAGCTGCTCGGCTGAGCACCTGACGACTCAAACACCACGAATTGGGGCGGCCACACTGAGATCCGCTCCATCAGGCTCACGATCACGTCACCGTCGACCATACCGCTCATGGGGGGTTCATGTCCGATCCGATGGACAGCTACGCAAAGCGATCCTTCTCAGCTCCCATTCGAGGTGGACACACGGTCACTCACGACGTGTACGAAAAGGGCGAGGGTTCGCCGGTCGTCGTGATCCAGGAGCTGCCCGGGATCGGTCCGGAGACGCTCACCCTCGCGGATCGTCTCGTCGAAGCTGGTCACAGCGTCACGCTGCCTCACCTCTTCGGTCCGCTCGGACGCGTCTCGATGGTGGGAAACGTGGCACGCGTGTTGTGCATGCGACGCGAGTTTCGGCTGTTCGAGTCCAACCAGAGTAGTCCGGTCGTCGATTGGCTCCGGGCGCTGTGCGTCGACGTCAAGACCCGTACTGGTGCCGAGGGTGTTGGTGCCATCGGCATGTGCCTGACCGGCAACTTCGCCATCTCATTGATCGCCGACGACAGCGTACTTGCCGCCGTGGCCTCACAGCCGTCCATGCCGCTGTTCAAGCAGACGGCGCTCCACATGAGCACTGAAGAGATCGAACAGTCCAAGGATCGGTTGAACACCGTGGGTCCCATGCTCTCCTTTCGAATCGAAGGCGATTCGATCTGCAGGGCGGAGAAGTTCACGACCTTGGCCCGGACGTTCAACGACGACGGCAACGAGCGCATTCGACTCGTGACGCTTCCCGGAAAGGGCCACTCGGTGCTCACCCTCGACTTCGTCGACGAAGATGGTCATCCCACGTCGGAGGCGCTGGCGTCGATCATCACCTACTTCCGCGACAAGCTCGGCAGCGGGTGACTCCCACTGGGACCGTCGTCACCACCTTGGTCACGCAGTGACTCATCGAGGCACCCCTCCTGCAGAGGTGGCAGTGGACGCCAGTCTGGTGGAAAGGCTGCTGCGCGAGCAGCACCCGGACCTCGCGGATCTACCCATCGTGCCCTCGGCGTCGGGGTGGGACAACGCGATCTATCGCCTCGGGGGAGGGTTGGCGGTGCGGTTGCCACGCAGGGCGATCTCGGCGGAACTGACCGACAACGAACAGCGCTGGCTACCCGAGATCGCGGAGCGCCTGCCCGTAGCGGTTCCGTTACCCGTCCGGAGCGGTGCGCCCAGCGGCCGATTCCCTTGGCCGTGGACCGTGGTGCGGTGGTGCATCGGTGATACTTCCGACCGCGCACCTCTCGCTGAAGGCGAGGCGACACGAGTGGCCGAAGTCCTGTCCAGACTCCATGTCGGAGCTCCGGCCGAGGCGCCTCGGAATCCGGTCAGGGGTGTGCCGCTCGTCGAGCGATCGGCGGTCTTCGAGACTCGGGTCGCGAGTCTCGCGGCGCGGGAGGTCGCTCTGCCTACAAGCATCCGCACGACCTGGGGAAGGGGCCGCGACGCAGCGCACGCCGTCGACCTGACCTGGATTCATGGAGATTTGCATCCACTCAACGTCTTGTCTGACGGGGGGCGGCTCACGGCGCTGATCGACTGGGGAGACGTGTGCCGAGGGGACCCGGCGACAGACTTGGCCTGCCTGTGGTCTTTGTTCGGGACACGCGACTGCAGGCAGGTCGCATGGGCCAGCTACCACGACGCCCAAGATCTTGATCTGCTCGCGCGAGCCAGAGGTTGGGCTGCTCTGCTCGGAGTGATCCTGCTCGACAGCGGACTCGAAGACAGCCCACGGCACGCCGACATCGGCCGGGCCATCCTGGCGGCTCTCGACGAAGACTTCGAAAGACCTTGACCGGTCGAAGCGACCAGGCCCTAGTGGCCGCTCAGCTAGACTCCGCCGCCTCATCGATCTCGTAAGCGAGAGGACATGAAGAGACTCCAACCTCATCATCACGTCACGCGCCGCCAGCTTCTCGCTTGGAGCTCTGCATGCGCGGGTCTGACCGTCACTGCCAGCGCGCAGGAGCGGAGGCGAACTTCGCGGCGACCGAGGGTCTCGAGGGAATCTGTCTCGCCGCCGGTGGAACGAACCCTCATCCCCAGGGTCAATGGCGGGATCAACATCCAGCCGATTCGCGTTGTCGATCCAGCTGAGGGTAGTGAGCCCATCATTCGACCTGAGCTGATCGATCTCCAGCTGCGCGCGATCTACGAAGCGGGCTTCGAGAGCATCCGGCTGACGCTCTCCTGGGACGGTCTGCGATTCGACCTGTTGGCGGCCATTCCCTACGTCCGCGCAGCTCGTGCCCTCGGCATCGATGTCCTGGGCATCATCGGTCAGCTCGGGTTCGGTCATGACCTCAGCCGTCTTCTGTCGGACGACGAGACCCGCGAGCCCGTCCTACAACTGTTCGTGGACACGTTCGCTGGTGATGTTCTGCCAGTCCCCGGGAACGAGCGCCGCGGCGACATCGCGTTTCAGATCTTCAACGAGCCCACCAATTTTCTCGGGCTCAGCGCCGGTGAGTACGTGAGGTTTCTCCTACGTCCCATTTCCGAAACTCTCGGCAGGTTATCTCCCGACACACAGCTGATCTGCGCCGCACCAGTTGGCCTCGAGGTGGGGCTCAGACGGGCTGCCGAGCTGCTCGAGTACGGTGCCGAAAACTACTGCGATCGGATGGCGTTTCACGTGTACGACGAGGACAGCGTCGAGTCGTTGGCAGAGCTGACCCAGGCGCCCGTCTGGATCACCGAGACCGGCATTGCGGAGACGGCGTCTCATCTGCGTTGGGTGACGGAGTTCGTTCCCTCGCTCGAGAGTCGGCTGGACGTGGAGCGTCTCTTCTTCTTTCAGCCCTCCGCCTTCAGCCCGGGCGGCCATCGGCTGATCGCGCTCGAGGAAGCGGACGGTGGGTTCGCTTCGCGGATCGAGTCGGAAGCTCTCTGGTCTCACTATCGAGACCGGGCCGTCGGGGGACTGACCAACTCCGAGATCATCCCCTACGACGAGCTGATTCCGGACATCACACAGTACTTTCCGGCTGACGAAGAGGTCGACCGGCTGCTCGACTTCGAGATCTGATGTCGCTCGGCACCATCCTCGGCGCGATCGTCCTGACCCTGCCACTCGGCGTTCTGGGAGAAGAGACCGCTCCAACGACCGACCTCGCGGCACCACCCCCAGCCACGGCCTATCCGTGGTCAGGCCCTGAGGTGAACTGCGTCTCTCGAGCCTGCGGGGACTTTCGGCTCATCGACCTCGACCTCCGGCTCACCGACATCGATCGCTATCAGATCGGTCAACGATGGCAGATCGGCGATCGCTACTACCTCGACTTCGAGTCCAGAATCGGTGACTCGTCAATCGATCGATCTCGCCTGAAGGACGGCGACCTCTTCGGCGACGGTGTCAGAGTGGGGTTCTCCGCAGCTCGCTGGGACACTCGAGCCTGGAGCGACGGCGAGCAGAAGGGAGTGGCTGGCGAGATCCGCCTGCCACGGTGGCGACTCGGCCTTTCAGCCAGCCAGCGCGACGCCGACGATGGCGTAGCGAGTCGGCTGTTCGTCGGATTCAGGGTGTCACCAGACATGGAGGTGCGTGCCGAGCTCGCGCACGACTCCCTGGACGAAGGCAGCCTCGGCGTCGGCCCGAGACCGTCCTCAGCGGCCACGCTAGGGCTCGTCTGGCAGCCGGGACCCAGAACCGAGTGGCTCGTAGAGGCCAGCTCGGCTCGACTCCAGCCAGTCTTCGGAGACGAGTTCGACGCCGAGACGTTGCGCACCACGGGGACGTGGACAGGCCGGCACGCTCAGTTCGAAGGGGGTCTTGCGCTAGAGCGAATGGGCGGTCGCCTCGAATCCGAAAGTGGAGCTTTCGAGGGTCGGGTTCGAACGAAGCTCACCAGGCGACTCACCGCCGAGGTCGCAGGCCGATTCGTCGAAGACTTCGACTTGGGTAGCGTGGGCGAGGGTTATGGCGCGGGCGCACGCTGGCACGCTCGACCTTTTGTGTTCCTGCGCGCAGGGCGCAGCGGCGCCGCCGTCGACAGACTCGTCCGCGAAGCCTTTCGCCTCGGATACAACGAGCTCAGGACCTTCGACGAGGACGGACTCTTGCTGCTACGCGAGCGGCTCCGCGTGTCCCGAGCTCCTGGCGACGCCCTCGATCAGCTCGTCTCGGACGTGTACCGCGCCACCATCGCCGAACGCAACGTCGAGCTCTTTGGCTTCGACTGGAACGTGGAGCGCGATCACTTGCGCGAGGACGAGCTCACCGAGTGGAGCGGCTTCGTCGCGTTTCCGTGGCCACTGAGACCGTGGCTAGGACTGAATCCCGACAGACTCGATTTCTTGAGACTGACGTACGTGCGGCGCGAGCGTCAGGTGTCGAGCGGGCTCACTCGGCGAGGCTCGAGAATCGAGCTGCTCGCCGAGCTCAATCGTGAGTTTGTTGCGGTCTTGGCGTGGGACGAACCAGCACCAACCGCACTCGAGCTGACCCTGGGGGCCGAGGCGCCGCCCCGCCTCGAGGCGTCGCTCAGATACCGCTTCCGTCGCTGAGCCACGAGGACCGACTAGGTCACGACCGACGGCTCGAGAATCGAGTCCACCATGTGGGTCCAGCTCTCTTGGACGGCGAGAACGTCGTCGAGCTCGACACCCCAGGTGGCCAGCCAGAGATGAACCTCGAGTGGAGTGCCTGGGCCAGCCCACGACTCCACCGAGACTCGTAGCAATGAGCTCGTCGTCCCTTCAATCCCGTCGATCGACGAGACGGTCGCACCGAGGTCCGTTGGAGGGTCGGCAATCAGGACGCGCCCTTCGAGATGGTGACCAGATCGGAGAACAACTCGGTAGCTGCCGCCCCGTTCCATCGGCACGGCTCCGCTCTCAAACAGACCGTCCGACGAGAAGAGCCGATCCCAGATGTCGCGCGCCTGCAGGTCTTCCACCTGCCGCCGAACTCTCGCAATCCTCCTCGCGCAGCCCTTGTGATGTCCGAGGTAGTGGCGGAGCGACTGGAGCTCGTAGGTCCAACCTCGGCGATGGCTCTCGAAGAGCTCGTCCCAGGTTTCGCCAGTCGGAAAGCCCGAATGAACCATGCGGACGGTTGTCGTACCACCCGAGTTCGCCTCGATCGTCCACTCGAGATCGGTCTCGACTGACGGAGAGTCTTCCGTAGCCGTCTCGACGACCGGCCAAGTCGTACGGAGGCGTCGCTCGGGCTCCCATTCGAGGATCCGGAGAGCGCCGTCGAAGTGTCCGTCCCAGGACAGCCAGATCTGGCCACCGGGTCCCGGCTCCACTTTTGACTGCAGCGGGAACCACGACATCAGCTTTTCGGCATCGGTCAGCGCCGCCCACACGTCGGCCGGAGAGGCGGCGACGTCAAAAGACACTCGCAGCTGCTGCTTGTCGTCAGAGTGCTCAGCGAGCACATCGAATGGCAGATCATGGGGACTGTTCGACATCACGGTCTCCTTATCGTCTTGTCGTTTTGTATCGTCTTGTCGTTTTGTATCGGCTGGTCGTTTTGTATCGGCTGGTCGTCTTGTCGTTCGTCGTTTGGTTGACCTGAAGGCACTTCGAAGGCCTTCGCGCGTGATCAGGAACTCTCAGCCAGACTCGCCGAGCCGGCCTCAAACGACTCCTCGAGACTCGGGTAGACACCAAGCACCAGCTCGTATGGGCGCGAGCCGTTGGATTCGTCGTGAACTTCGGCAAGCGCATCACTCACTGCCTGGGCCAGGAGCTCGCGGAGTCGCGCCAGATGTCGTGGGCTGGGCAACGCAACCCGGGCGTGAACGCTGAACGTCGCCAGGTGCTTGCGGTCTCTCTCGGCACGCGGGCGCAGCGCGGTCAGCTCACGCAACATCTTCCCGGCCAGAGTCATCAGCCTCGCCCACGACAGTCGCTCGGGCAGTTCCTCAGGAGAACGAGGCGCCAGGTCGCCCAGGACCTGCGGGGCGATGAGATAGCGCTCGGCGGTTGCTCTGAACACCCGCTCCGTGCAGTTGCCGCGCCTCCGCTCCTCCACCAGCTCGACGAACTCGGCTCGCTCGAGCTCCTTGAGATGGTGATTGAGCCGCTGGCGCGGAACGTCGAGCCGCCTCGCCAGCCCGGCGGCCGAGTCGGGCTCTCTCAGTGCATCGAGGAGATCCAGGCGGACCGGCTTGAGCAGACAAGCGGCCCGGACCACGTCATCGATCACCTCGACAGGTTGCTGTGGCGTTGTCGCGATCATCTCCATGGATCTCCTCTACGTGCTTTCCGAAAGATTGTTCTATCTTGACAGAAAAATCTTTCGGTCGCCATTCTCCCGGAGGCCGAACAAGGAGAGACCCTCTGATTGAGGGTTCGCACTGTCGCGCCCCGAATCGAGGTTCGTCACGACGGAGATAGACTCACCCAACCCCGTTTCACCATGAACGAAGCCCTAGCCAACTACCTGGCATCGAGTCAGGCGCAAGAGTGGTCGGTGTCTCTTCTCCGAGGAGTCCCCGGCCTGCCTCCGATCAGCCAGGCGATTCACATCGTCGGCGTTGCCGTCATCATGGGCACCGCAGTCATGATCGACCTGCGCGTCCTGGGTCTGGCGGTCCCGAGCCAGAAGCTCGACGAAATGGTCAAGCGACTCGCTCCCTGGACGTGGTGGGCACTGGTCGTCAACGTCGTGACCGGCATGCCATACATCTTCGCGCAGCCGTATCGCTACCTTCTCAATCCGGTGTTCGGGATCAAGATGGCCTGCCTCGTGCCTGCACTCCTGGTGACCTTCTCCCTCTACTCGACCCTGAAGAAGTCACCGAGCTTCTGGGAGACCAGCAACGCTCGGCAGCTCGGGGCCAAGCTGCTCGCCGCCCTATCGATCGCTCTCTGGATCACCGTCATCTTCGGTGGGCGCTGGATCGCCTACTCCGACTACATCTTCTGGAACGAGTGACGATGCTTGACGAGGAAAGAGCATGACCGCGCTCTGGCAGTGGCTCGAAGGCCTGACGATCTCACAGGAGATCGGTATCTCGTGGTGGTTCCCGTTCATCGAGTCTGTGCACGTGGTATTCCTGACGCTTACCTTCGGAGCCATCCTGATGGTCGATCTCAGGCTCCTGGGATTGGCCGCCATGAGCCACCCGGCGACTCGCATGGTCCGCGAACTGGTCCCCTGGACCCTGATCGGTTTCGCCATCTCAGTTCCGACGGGACTCGCGCTATTCATCACCCGAGCTGAGCACTACGCCAACAACCCCGCCTTCCGAATCAAGCTCCTGCTGATCCTGTTGGCGGGCATCAACATGGCGCTGTTTCACACCCGTTGGATCAAGAGCGTCGAGACCTGGGACCAGAGCACTCCGCCTCTACCAGCGCGTCTGACCGGTGGAATCTCCATCACTCTGTGGCTGGGTGTGATCCTGGCGGGCCGTTGGACGGGCCACCTGAACTGAGTCAGACCCGCCTCAGTCCACTTCGCGTCGACGCTCCATCAACTCGCGCCAGGTAGCGAGGATGAGTCCCTCCTCTTCGATGACCTTACGCAGGCGCGAGTCCATCATGGCGTCGTGGTCCCCCTGCCGGGTCAAGCCCGACGTCGAGATGTAGCGAAAGTCGGGACCAGTCTCGGTGGAGTGCATGATGACCATCGTGACTCCCGGCTCGAGTGCACGTAGGGCGGCGCTGTAGCGCTCGACTTTCATCTCGCGCCAATCGTCGCGCGTGCCCGGCTCACCCTTGGTCCGCCATCCGTAGCTGACGTTGTGGAGGTCGTCGAGCACCGGCAGGCCTCCAGCCCAGACCTGCTTGCCGACCTCGGTCGTCTGAGCGAGCGCCGGGTCGTTCTCTCGGCCTTCGTCGCGATACTGCTGGCGCAGCATCGTGTTGTGACCTCCCGGAAACATCACGGGGATCTGCTCTTGCACCCCGACCTTGATGTAGGCGCCCATGAACTCGGGAGTGGCAAACAGGGTCCCCATGTGCGAGTCGAGATGGGTCGGCTCGAAGCCCAGAGACCGCGCACGAGCCAACTGTGCCCTGACCTCGGCCTCGACTTCCGCGGGGCTGGCGTTGCGCACGACGTCCGCAACGGACCGCCACATACAACCACGATCGTCGACCAGGCCTGGCGCTTCCTCTTTGCCCACCAGCGGCCCCCAGCAGTAGCTCTTCCACTCGGAGGTCAGAGTGAGATGGAGACCCGCGTCCAGAGACGGGTCAGCCTTGAGGTGTTCGACGAGCTCGGGGACCCAGGGGCAAGGCATCATGACGCTCATCGAGTTGGCCACACCCTGCTGGATAGAGCCGAGTGCTCCCCGATTCGACTGGAGCGACATGCCCGCGTCGTCGACGTGAAGGATCACGACGCGGTCGCCTGCATTCCAACCGAGCCGCTCAGCGTAGGTCTGAGACCGAGCCCCAGTCGTCGTTACCAGGACGAGCAGCGAGGCCATGAAAAGCAGTCCCGTGGGACGTCGGATAGTCGGCAGGTGCATGGTGTCTCCAGCGTGTTGGTCAAGCAGTTGATCGGGATTCGGCCTGAGGTGAGGTCAGTAGTCGGTCTCGGCGTGCTCAAAAGTGAACCCACCTCTTGCCATCACCAATCGATGGCGCTCACCGGCGGCGTCGGCGTTCCAGTCGTCGTAGCCAGCGTCCCCGCGCCACATCGCAACTCGGACGCCGTCGCTCCGCTCAGAGACGTGGGTCTCGTAGACCGTCGGCTCGAGGTCACCGAGATGGGCCAGGAGCTCGTCGGTCGGGCGGTAGCGCGAGAGGTGGTACAAGGTCACCCAGGTTGGTGGCGCCAGATCGATCTCACCCGCGGCGTGACGCTCGAGCGCCACGGCGGGGGAAATCCACTCGTGCTCGAGAATCTCGCCACCATCGACCGTGACCTCGGGAGACGACGTCCCGCCGTCACCCGAGCGGGGCGCAACACCAGCAGCGAAGAACCACGTCGCGAATCGCCTCTTGGTGGACGGCGGGGGACTCCAGTGAGCAAACCAGACCAGGCTCTCCGGACTGACCACGACGCTCGCCTCCTCGTAGGCCTCGCGCACAGCTGCCCTCCTTGCGGCGGCTTCGGAGTCGGAGTCCGGAACGCGGTCGTCCTCGTCGATTCGACCTCCCGGAAACACCCACATTCCACCGAAGGCGATCTTCGAGCTCTTGCGCAGCATCAACACCTCGGTTCCCGCATCGGCTCCGCTGGCAGCGTCACGCACCAGTACGACAGTGGCCGCGGGAACGACGTCGCCACTGGGCTTGGCCTCGAGATCGCCGTAGATGTCGTTTCGGTGTTGACCCGATGGTGGCTCGGACATTCGACTCCCCTGATTCCTCTTGTCTCTCGCTCTCTCGCTCTCTTGCTCTCCGCTCAGTTGCTCAGTTGCTCTGGAGCGGTCAGTCGGTGCCACCCAGACGCTTGGCGAAGGCCACGGCTGCCTGATCGAGGCCGGGCGACTCCTCTGCGAGGACAAAGCCGTCTGCAACGGTCTTGTCGAGAGCCCGACGATAGCGGCTGAGATACACCTCTGCGTTGGGATAGAGCTCGGCGAGCTTCTCGTTGCTGAAGTCGACGGCTCGCCCGTAGAGAAAGGCAAACCGGCTCCCACCTTCGACAGGTTTACCCATTCCACTATGAGTCGCGGTCGGCACTACGACGTCGGGCAAGCGAATCCCGCCGAGGGCATTGCCGTGTTGATCCCGCTGGATGCCTCCCTGCGCAGTATCCACGTCGATCAGCGGAGCGATCGGCGGTGCCTGAGCCTTCGTCAGCCAGTGGTGCATGTGGCGAATCGCAGCATGGTAGACCGGCGTGTAGGAGAGCCAGTTCGGCGAATCGAGACCCGGAGCCGAAGCAGCCTGGTCGCGGGGAAGGCTCACGTGGGCCGTACCCGCAACCTCCCAGAACCGATAACCGTCACTGTCCGGCTGCCGCGCCGGGTGATAAGCCATGGTCTCGGTCTCGGTGTTGACGACCAGAACCGGCACGCCCAGATCCTCGCGGATCTTCGTCGGGGTCCTCTGGCCACGCCGCCTCGTGCCGTCCTTGTCTGCCTGGAACGGAACCGGGTTGGCGAAGTCGATATAGGGGATGTAGCCGTCGAAAACCTTCTCGTGTGCATGGACACCGTTGATGTAGGTGCGGAGTCGTGAGGCCGACTGCGAGGCGCCAGCCGCCACCAGACGCTTCACTTCGAGCCCACCCATGGGGTCCAACTCGCGAGAGCGCTCGGGGCCGATTACCCGAGCCGCCTGCGTGAAGATGTCGTAGGAGTAGGCATCGCCTGGATGCTCCAGACCGCCGTAGCGCTCCGGGTCCCACTGCTCCAGGCCCGCTGCCTCCTCACCCGGAAAGCCGTGCACGCCGACCTTCTGAGCCGAGACCCCTACCCAGGCATAGCCGCGAAGCATCTCACCTTCGGTGACCGTGCCCAGCTCGTAGCCGGCGGTGACGTTCTGCCAGTGCACGATGACGGTGCCGTTGAATGCGGCGTTGTCCTGAGGTCGAACCACGAGAATCCGAGTTCGATAGCGCACCGTCTCGTCTTCGGGCTCGGTCTGCCAGCGACCGTCGGCGGTGTGAGTGCTCTCCCCAGTCAATCGGTAGGCGTGAGCTTCGCCGGTGAGGAAGTACTCCTCTGCAACGTAGCCGTACTCGCCGAGATCCAAGACGGGGGCGGCAAACGGCGCTCCATGTTGGCCACCTTCGATCGGACCGGAGAGTTCTGCCCCAGCCAGAGGCCAGGACGCGAGCAGCAGAGTCAGAACAGCCAAGATCCACGGTGCCGGCGACAAGGGTGCGACGGCAGTCAACAATCCATCGATTCGCTTCAACATGATCTCCTCCAGACCGGGAGACAGAGTTCCCGACCACGGCTCGCAGCACAGCAGCCACGGTCGAGAGTCCAAATCTCCGTCGATTGGGTCTCGTCGAATGGGTCCTCGCCGATCGGGTCTCGTTTGACGGTTGCTCCAAGGCTATCGCGTCATCGAGCCACCGTCGGTCGACAGTGACCACTCGCTTGTGGCATCTTCCGGGCTACGACTCTCCTGCTCTTCGAGGCACGCCAACTACCCGGCCACTCGACTCCACACTGGAGACCCACGTGTACTGCTCGACCTTCCGATGTCGACGACCCATCGCCTCTCTCTTCCTCACGCTCTTCCCCACGCTGCTCGTGCTGGGTGCCGTCGGCCTGGGCTGCAGCTCCGGACCGGGCACACCGAGCGTCGATTCCCTTCGTGACTCCTTTTCGCGGCAGATCTCGACCATCGAGTTCGTCGAGGATTTCACGGCCCAAGGAGACGAAATTACCTTCAAACGCCCCGACGGGTCGGGCGAGCTGATCGAATGGCGCGTGGTGATCAAGTCACTCTCGGTAGAGCCGCAGGATGACGACGCCTCGCCCTACCGCGGCAATGTCTCTTCGTCGTGGTTCCTGAACGGAGAGGAGATCAAGGCCACAGCTACGGCCTCCTACCTGCCCATGTGGATTCTCGAGTCCGGCATCAGTCAGGAGTGCTGGGCGCTGTGGGACCCCGAAACGACGACCTGGGGTTGGACCTGAGCACGCTGGACGCAGTCATCTTCGACATGGGCAGCGTGCTCATCGGATGGGATGTCAGGCCGCCATACCGGGAGCACTTCGCATCCGAGGAGGAGCTAGAGACGTTTCTCCGAGGCCCGTTTCGTGAGATCTATGACGCGGTTCACGACGGTGACGGAACCATCGCCGAGTGCCTCGCGCCCGTGAGAACCAGGTATCCCGAATCCGAGCACCTGATCGACCTCTACCAGAACCGTTGGGCCGACTTCGTAACCGGAGTCATGCACGATACGGTGCAGGTGGCCCGCGATCTCTCGTCCAGCGGCGTCACACTCTTCGGACTGACGAACTGGCCGAGACAGGTCTGGCCACCCCAGACTCTCCTGCCAGAACAGAGTGGCGAGTTCGAGTTCCTCGATCTCTTCGAAGACATCTGGGTATCCGGGCATCACAAGCTCCGCAAACCTGATCCGGCGAGTTATCACTCGGCGCTGAGCCGGTTCGAGAGGAGTCCCGAGAGCTGCGTCTTCATCGACGATCTGCTCGTCAACGTCACGGCCGCGAGCCAGATCGGGCTCGAGGCGATTCTCTTCGAGGGAGCTGATCCGCTGCGCCGCCGCCTGGAACAACTCGAGCTCCTCCAGGGGAAACCCCAATGACCGCGGTCAAGCAGATCCAGGACGTCGCCCTGTCGCTTCCCGAGGCCCACGAGCAGCCACACTTCGACAAGACCTCGTTTCGTGTGGGCAAGCGGATCTTCGCCACCTTGGACGCAGAAGCCAAGACTCTGGTGCTCAAGATCCCGGTGGACGACCAGGAGGTGCTCCTTCAGTCCCATCCAGACGTCTTCGCTACCAACGCATGGAGCGCTCAGGGCTGGCTCGAAGCCCGCGTTGCCGCGCTGGACCCCGACATGCTGCGCGAAGTGCTCGAAGACTCATGGCGTCGCATCGCTCCCAAGCGGGCGATCAAGGCCCTCGAAGAGTCCCGAAGCTGACCGGACGTCGCTTCAGGAAGCGCCTCGGGCCAGGTCGCTGCGCACCTGCTGGCGGATGGTCTCCGTCCCGCTAGGCAGCGCCCTCCCGAGAATCCGATTCAGGCGAGCGAGGATCCCGTGTCCAAGGCCAGAGCCGCCGGAGTATAGACTCGGTCGCGGTCCCAGATTGGCGTCCGGGACGGCTGCGTTGCCAAGGGAGCTTGCCAACAAA
>JANQPS010001036.1 GCA_028285365.1 Thermoanaerobaculia bacterium
ACCGACAAGGGCCGTGGCGCGGCCTGGAACGCTGATCTTCTCGAGGCCATCGATGAGGCAACTGCCGCGGTAGCCATGCCGCAAGCGCACTGGTCGGACGGCACCCTCTTCGACCTCGTGGCGGTCAGACAGCACACCAGGTCGTGTGGCGCGCTCATGATCATCGACGCCACCCAGACCGCTGGAGCTCTGGCCTTGTCCGTGGCAGGCGTCGCTCCGGATGCTCTGGTTTGTGCCGCATACAAAACGCTCTTCGGTCCCTACTCGATCGCTCTCTCGTTCTACGGCCCGGCCTTCGATACGGGCACACCACTCGAAGAGACCTGGACCGCACGCGAGCGGAGTGACGACTTTGCCCGACTCGTCGACTATCAGGAGAGCTATCGGGACGGCGCCTCACGATACGACGTCGGCGAACGCAGCAACTTGATCCTGCTGCCGATGCTCGAAGCGTCGCTGAAGATGATCGGTTCGTGGACTACCAGTGGAGTTCAGGACTACTGCGGCCGACTCGTGGCGGATCCGCTCGCTCGGTTGGGTGATGCCGGGTACCGAGTCGAGGACGCGAGTCACCGCCCCAACCATCTCTTCGGGCTCCGTCCACCCGACGCCGTGTCACTCGAAGCGATCAAGAGCGAGCTCTCGAAGCGTGGGGTCTCGATCTCGTTCAGAGGCTCCGCGCTGCGCATCTCTCCGCACGTCTACAACGACGAGGAGGACATGAGTGCACTCGTCGAGGGTCTTCTCAGCGTGCTCTGAGCCCTGAGGAACCGACCGAGTCGCGCCCCACGCCGGTCCTCAGGAATCAGGCTGGGTCCAGGACGCTATTACGGCTCGCGTCGCTTCTTCGGCTGATAGAGGTCGGTGATCGTCCCTTCGAAGACTTCCGCCGCCATGGCCACGGTTTCCGAAAGCGTCGGGTGCGGGTGAATGGTCAGCGAGAGATCCGCCGCGTCGGCTCCCATCTCGATCGCCTGCGCGATCTCGGCGATCAGGTCGCCGGCATGCGGCCCGACCACTCCCCCTCCTACCACCCGCCCGTTCTCATCGAACAAGAGCTTCGTCATGCCCTCGTCTCGACCGAGACTCAGTGAACGCCCGCTCGCCGCCCAGGGGAAAACGCCCTTCTGGACGTCGAGTCCGTCCCTCTTGGCAGTGGTCTCGGTGACCCCGACCCACGCGACTTCCGGGTCGGTATAGGCGACGCTCGGTATCACCCGCGCCTCGAAGCCGCTCTTGAGGCCAGCTGCCACCTCCGCGGCGACCTTCCCCTGGTGAGTCGCTCGATGAGCCAGCATCGGATCACCGGTGACATCGCCGATCGCGAAGATGTGCTCGACGTTTGTGCGTAGCTGGTCGTCGACCGCGATGAAGCCACGCTCGTCGACCGACACACCTGCAGCCTCAGCTCTGATCGCACCGCCGTTAGGGCGTCGCCCTGTCGCTACGAGAATCCGGTCGAAGCTTGCGCTCTCAGGAACATTCGGCCCTTCGAACGTGACGACCAACTCATTCTCCAACGCCTCGACCTCCGTGACCTTCGAGCTCAGCCAGACGTTGTCGTAGGCTCCCTGCGCTCTCCGGAGCAGAGGTCTGACGAGATCCTTGTCGGTTCCAGGCATCAGCTCGGGCATCAGCTCCACGATGCTCACGCCGGCCCCAAGAGCGCTGTAGACCGCAGCCATTTCCAACCCGATGATGCCGCCACCAATGATCAGTAGGCGGTCGGGAACCTCGGCGAGCTCGAGAGCCCCTGTCGAATCGATCACCCGCTCATCGTCGTACGGAAGACCAGGAAGCCTGGTCGGCCGTGAGCCGACCGCGATGACGGCTCGTGCAAAGCTGACGTCCCGACTTTTGCCCCCGTCCTGTTCGACTTGGAACGAGTGAGGTGACGAGAACCGACCGAATCCCTCGATCACCTCGACCTCGCGACGCTTGGCGAGCTGCTCCAGTCCGCCCACCAAACGCGAAACCACGCCTTCCTTGAAAGCCCGGAGGGCTTCGAGATCGATATCGGGATCTCCGAATGTCACGCCGTGGCCTGCGAGCGCCCTGGTGTCGTCGATCACTTTGCCGACGTGTAGCAAGGTCTTCGACGGAATGCACCCGACGTTGAGGCAGACTCCACCGATGCGCTCGTAACGTTCGATCAGCACCACCCGCAAACCCAGGTCGGCTGCGCGAAACGCAGCGGCGTAGCCACCCGGCCCAGAGCCGAGAACCGCGAGGTCGAAGTCATAGGAACTTTCGCCAGCGACGGCAGCTGGCCCCGGTTCGTCGCGCTCCGGCAGCGCCGAATCGACCGTCCGAGGAGTCTCCGAGGGCTCGGGTGATGGTGAAGGAGCCTCGCTCTGCGGGGCATCAGGAGTCTCAGGAGCGTCGCTCCCTTCGGCCGCTTCCACGGTGAGCACCAGGATGAGATCACCTTCCGACACCTGGTCACCCACGGCCACCGCGATGCTCTCGACGACACCCGCAGCTGGAGACGGGACCTCCATGGACGCCTTGTCGCTCTCGAGAGTGATGAGCGAGTCGTCCGTCTGGACCCGCGCACCGGCCTCGACGAGAACCTCGACGACGTCGACTTCATCGAAGTCGCCGATGTCAGGAACCTTCACTTCGAGCGTCTTGGACACCTCGTTCACCTCCGACAAGCTGTGATTCGTGAGCCACTACCCATTGGTGAATTGGCGTGGAAGGCCGCGTCGTTCGAGCCGCGGGCTCCGTGAGGGAATCGCAGCCGAACTCCCGACAGTCCCCTCCCATGGACTGGCCAGATGCCAACCCACCAAAAGGACTAGAGAAGAATCGTGCGCAGATCAGACAACACTCCACTGAGGTACGACGTGAAGCGCACGCCGGCCGCACCATCGATCACTCTATGGTCGTACGAAAGTGCCAGCGGGACGATGAGACGAGGCTCGAACTCCCCCTCACGCCATACTGGCTGCATACGCGCTCGCGCGATCCCGAGGATCGCGACCTCCGGTGCGTTGACGATCGGAGTGAATGCGGTGCCGCCGATGCCCCCAAGGCTGGAGATGCTGAAGCTCGCACCCTGCATCTCCCCGATGCCCAGCTTGCCTTCGCGAGCTCGCTGACTGACCTCGTCGAGCTCGCGAGCGAGATCGTAGATGCCCTTCTGATCGACATCTCGAATCACCGGCACGACCAGACCGTCTGGAGTGTCGACGGCGATTCCCAGGTGGTAGTAGCGCTTGACGATCAGGCTCTCGCCGTCGCCGCTCAACGACGAGTTCACCTCGGGAAACTCCTGGAGAGCGCGGACGGTCGCCTTCATGAAGAAGGCCAGCGGTGTGAGCTTGACGCCTCGCGCGGCGGCTTCCCCTTTACGCTCCTTGCGGAAGGCCTCGAGGTCAGTGATATCCGCCTCGTCGAACTGGGTCACGTGCGGGACGTTGAGCCAGCTGCGATGGAGATTGCGTGCGGACGCGCGCCGAATGCGACTGAGCCCAACAGTTTCGATCTCGCCGAACTTCGCGTAGTCCTGCTCGGGCACTGCCGGGATTCCGCCTCCGGCCGCGGGCTCGCTCCCTTCAGCCACACGCTGAGGTCCTGAGAGTCGCCCCTTGACGAAGCTCTGCACGTCTTCCTTGAGGATGCGTCCCTTGTTGCCCGTGCCCTCGACCAGATGGACGTCGACGCCCAGTTCTCGCGCGAACCGTCTGACCGACGGACTGGCGTGGGGCACGGGTCTCGCCTCCACCGACGACGCCTCCACCGGGGGCGCTGGTCGCGGGGTCACCGGCGGTGCGGACTCCCTCACAGGCGTGGCATGCTCAGGTTGTGGTGCCGTTGCGGGTGTGGCGTCCGCTTCGTGTGGCTCTGAAGGCATCTCCGGCGCCTCGCCAGCTTCGGCCTCCTCGCCCGCCCCAACGGCTTGCGTCTGCCCCGCCGCCTCAACCAGCTCGAGCACGACGAGCACGTCTCCCTCGCTGACCTTGTCACCTATCGATACCTTGACCTCGCGAACGATGCCTGCACTCGGAGACGGAACTTCCATCGAAGCCTTGTCACTCTCCAAAGTGACCAGCGGCGCGTCGACGTCGACTTCGTCTCCTGGCGAAACCAGAAGCTCGATGACATCGACTTCGTCGAAGTCACCGATGTCAGGAACCGGGATGGCTTCCGTTCGACCTGCTGCACCACTTTCTGACTGACTCACGCCTTGCTCCTCACGATGGTCTCACGCCCGTCACACCTGTCATGACCAATCGACTCGTCACCCGTTCGCGCTCAGACCGTCCATGGGTCCGGACGAGTCTCATCGATGTCGTAGCGCTCGACTGCCTGCTGCACCAGCGCCGGCTCGACCTGTCCCTCGTCCGCCAACGCTCGAACCGCACTCAGAGCGATGTGTCTACGATCGACCTCGAAGAAGTCCCGGAGAGTCTCTCTGGTGTCGCTGCGCCCGTAGCCGTCCGTCCCGAGGACCTTGTACGTCCCGGGCACCCACGACCGGATCTGGTCAGCGAAGAGGCGCATCGAGTCGGTTGCCGCAATTACGGGTCCCGAGCCCATCGACAGAGCCTCGGTCACGTAGGGCACTCGTTTCGACTCGCCAGCCGCACCCTGCTGGTTCTCGCGATCGGCACTCATGCCGTCGCGACGAAGCTCGGTGAAGCTCGTCACCGAGTAGACGTCGGCGGCGACGCCGAAGTCGGCCGCGAGCATCTCTGCTGCCGCTTCGGCTTCGCGGAGGATGGCTCCACAACCGAGTAGCCGCACTCGCGGACCCGCTCCGGCCGCCTCGCGCAAGAGATAGATGCCGCGTCGAATCCCCTCTTCGACGCCGTCAGGCAGAGCCGGATGTTCGTAGTTCTCGTTGAGAGTGGTGATGTAGTAAAAGACGTTCTCCTGCTCGGAGTACATCCTGCGGAGCCCGTCCTGGACGATCACCGCCAGCTCATAGCCGTAGGTCGGGTCGTAGGCGACGCAGTTGGGTACGGTCGAGGCCATGAGATGACTGTGGCCGTCCTGATGCTGCAGACCTTCGCCGTTCAGCGTCGTGCGCCCGGAGGTGCCACCAATCAAGAAACCTCGAGCCTGCATGTCACCTGCCGCCCAGATGAAGTCGCCGACGCGCTGGAACCCGAACATCGAGTAGAAGATGAAGAACGGGATCATGTGCAGCCCGTGATTGGCGTACGAGGTTCCAGCGGCAATCCACGAGCTGAGAGCGCCCGCCTCACAGATTCCTTCCTGCAGGATCTGGCCGTCGCGGGCCTCTTTGTAGGGAGCAATCTGGCCGGCGTCCACCGGTTGATAGAGCTGTCCTTCGGGTGAGTAGATCCCGAGCTGTCGGAACATTCCCTCCATCCCGAAAGTCCGCGCTTCGTCGGCGACGATCGGTACGAGGTGCGGTTTGAGGTTGCGGTCGCGAGTCAGGAGGGTCAGCAACCTGACGAACGCCATCGTCGTCGAGATCTCTCGGGTTCCGGATCCAGACAGTACGGAGCTGAACGCGTCGAGCTCCGGAGTCTTTAGCGGTTCGATGTCCGCTGCGCGCGCGGGCAGATAGCCGCCGAGGGCTTCGCGACGTTTCTTCAGGTAGACGATCTCCGGCGAGTCCTCGGGAGGTTTGTAGAAAGGCACCGTCGCCAGCTCCTCGTCCGAGATCGGAATCGAGTAGCGATCTCGCAAGTCGCGCAGGGTGCTCTCTGCGACCTTCTTCTGCTGGTGGGTGATGTTCTGTCCTTCGCCGGACTCACCCATGCCGTAGCCCTTGACCGTCTTGGCAAGAATCACGGTCGGTTGACCGATGTGGTCGACGGCTGAGGCATACGCGGCGTAGACCTTGTGAGGATCGTGGCCGCCCCGATTGAGGCGCCAGATGTCATCGTCTTTCAGTCCCGCGACCATCTCCTTGAGCTCGGGATACTTCCCGAAGAAGTGCTCGCGGACGAAACCGCCGTCTCGCGAAGCCTTGTACGCCTGGTACTCCCCGTCGACCGCCTCTTCCATGCGCTGACGCAGCAGGCCCTTGTGATCACGGGCGAGAAGTGGATCCCAGTACGATCCCCAGATCACCTTGATCACGTTCCAGCCGGCGCCCCTGAAGACCGCTTCGAGCTCCTGGATGATCTTGCCGTTGCCTCGCACTGGCCCGTCCAGGCGCTGGAGGTTGCAGTTCACGACGAAGACCAGGTTGTCGAGCTTCTCGCGCGCAGCCAGCGAAATGGCGCCGAGTGATTCGGGCTCGTCCATTTCACCGTCGCCCATGAACGCCCAGACCTTACGGCTCTCGGCTGGAACCAGTCCGCGGTTCTGCAGGTACTTGAGGAACCGAGCCTGGTAGATCGCCATCATGGGACCAAGCCCCATCGACACGGTCGGGAACTGCCAGAAGCCAGGCATCAACCACGGATGGGGGTACGACGAGAGGCCGCCTTCTCCAACCTCGCGCCGAAAGCGGATGAGATCCTCTTCGCCGAGGCGGCCCTCGAGAAACGCCCGCGCATAGATGCCCGGAGACGAGTGCCCTTGAATCATCACCAGATCGCCACCGTGTTTCGCCGACCGGGCATTGAAGAAGTGGTTGAAACCCACGTCGTAGAGCGTCGCCGCCGAGGCAAAGCTCGCAATGTGCCCGCCGATACCATCTGCTTCACGGTTGGCACGCACGACCATGGCCATGGCATTCCAACGGATCACCGATCGAATCCGCCACTCGAGCTCCGCATCTCCAGGTGATCGCTCTTCGAGGGAAACCGGGATCGTGTTCTGGTAGGCGGTGTTCGCGGTGAATGGCAAGTGGGCCCCGCTGCGCCGCGCCTGATCCGTCAGCCGGTCCAACAGATACTGAGCCCGTTCGGGACCCTCGCGCTGAAGCACCGCCTCGAGTGCTTCGAGCCACTCGCGAGTCTCAGTGGGATCGCTGTCGCTCTGATCGTTGGGCCCCAGGGGCGCCGTGCTCTCGAGCTCCGGATTTGCCATATTTGCTCCTCAGCCTGTCATTCGAGCCGCTCGTGAGGTGAATCCCGTCTCGAGCTCGCTCGCCGCGCTCTGGCACTCGAGTTCTCGAGCCGGATCCGGCCCGTTCGCCTCTTCCAGACCACTTCGCGCAACCTGACGTGTGCAGGTCGAGGCAGTCTACCTGCGTCGCGAACCCTGCTCCAGCATCATGAAAAGGATTCGCTGCTATCAGTCTCGCAGGCAGAGATCCCGAGAGTCGACCGCGCCCGTCCTCGGGCAGTCCAGTGGTGACCGAGGTGGCGGATCTCGCCTCAGGTTGTCAGAGTCGACTCATGAGACGGATTCTCGTTCGGGCCCCGGAGCTCACCCTCAAAGGGCGCAACCAGCGAGACTTTCTCAAGCGGCTCAAGCGCAACGTCGCCCACGTCCTGCGGTGTCGCGGTGTGCGGTGCCAGGTGTCTTCGGCTCGAGGTCGTCTTTACGTGGACGCTACCGACCCCGACAGCGAGAGCAGCGCATGTGAGCAGTTGGTAGTGACTCCCGGCATCGACTCACTGATACCGGGAGACTTCCTGAAGCCTCCTCGCTACCTGCGAGACGGCGCACTCATCCGTGAGGCCGTCGAGACTCCGATGATCGAACTGGCCACAAGAGAGAGTTCCGGTGGGCGTAGCTTTGCGATCAAGGTCAATCGACTCGACAAACGTTTTCCCATGAAATCGGAGTCGATCGGCGCCTGGCTGGGCGACGTGGTCAGACGCGCCACCGATTGGCAGACTGTCGACCTCGATCGTCCGTCACGCACCCTGCGTATCGACATTCTTCCCGACGGAATGTTCTTGAGCGATCGTCTGCTGCGGGGAATCGGGGGGTTGCCGGTCGGCTCGAGTGACGGTGTTCTCAGCCTCCTCTCAGGAGGGATCGACTCACCGGTCGCCAGTGCCCTCATGGCGAAACGCGGCTGCGTGGTGGACCTCATGCACATGAGCGTTCAACACCCTGCCCAGCTCGACGTCGAGGCATACAGCGTCTGTCGGCTCGCAGCCCAACTGAGCAAGGTGACACAGCGCTCGCGACTCGTCATCGTCCCGTACGGCCACCTCGAGCTCGCCATTCAGCGACAGACGACTCGCTGGGACCTCCTGCTCTTTCGTCGGTTCCTGATGCGCCTCGCAGAGCAGCTGGCTCAGCGCCTCTCGAGCAAGGCTCTCGTGACCGGCGACAGCCTCGGTCAGGTCGCGTCACAGACGCTCGACAACCTCATCACGAGCTCGAGAGCGTCTCGCACCGAGATCCTCCGGCCGCTGATCGGCTTCAACAAGCAGGAGATCATCGCTCTCGCTCGCGTCTTCGGGACCTACGAGGTGTCGATCGAGCCCCACAAGGACTGTTGTGCCCTCTTCGAGCAGGAGCCAGCAACCCGTTCGAGGCCCGGTCGTCTGCGCGACCTCGAGCGCGAGCTCTTCGGATCGCCAGAGGCCCTCATCGAGCGCACCCTCGCCGATGGACGCTGCCTGGTCTACGATGCCGGCAGGCTCGTCGACGAGGTCCCGATGGAGCTCGTCCTCGAGGCTGTTCGCTCGTGAAAGAGCTATCGTGCCCTGCGGGAGACCGGGAGCGGATCGCGACTCGCCTATCATCTCGGCCCACAGGTCATCTCGAGTCAAGCCAACTGACCATCTGGAGCCTCCTGTCGCCCAGGTGAAAGGTCCGGGACGTTTTCGTATTCCGAGGAGATCCATCATGAAGGAGACCGCCGCTTCCAAGCTGCCTCAGCCTGAAGGCGAAGATGGCATCACCGTAGTGCGCAAGAGTCCCACCTGCAGGGGGTGGAACGGAATCCACTACAAGAGCGGAATGAGCCGTCAGACGGTGGGTTCGCAGAGCTTGTCGATGAACGTGGCCACCATCCCTCCCGGTGGTGTCGCAGCGGCCCACGTCCATGTCGGCTTCGAGCTGATGCTCTACATCGTCGGAGGCCGTGTTCGACACTACTTCGGCGAGCGTCTCGAGAAGATCGTCGACAACCAGGGCGGGGACTTCATCTTCATCGAGCCCGATGTCGCTCACGAAGTCCACAACCTCTCAGACAGCAAACCCGTCGTGGCTGTCGTGGCCCGCTCGGATGCTGACGAGTGGCAGAACATCGCGCCTTATCCCAGCCGGGAGGAGTTCCAGTCACAGGTCCAGCCGCAGTCACCGAGCGCTGCAGACTCTGACTAGCCTTCCCTTCCGAAACTCGTCGTAGCGTCCGACCGTCCTGATCGCCATACGATCGCCAGATGATCGCCGCCCTCATCCATCTTCTTCGAGGTTCTGACCTCTAGCGAGTCCGACTTCAGTATGAAACCTCTCCCGCAACACAGCCCGCCGCCCACCTTGCGACTCCCTCTCCTCGCTCTGTTCTTCATGCTCGCCTGGCAAGCTGCCTGGGTGCGCCCGACCCCAGCGGAAGAGGGCATGTGGACCTACGACAACTTTCCGTCGAGCGCCGTTTCGACGACCTACGGAGTCGATCTCGACGACGCTTGGCTCGATCGCGTCCGACAGGCCACCGTCCGGCTCGACGGCGGCTGCACCGGATCGTTCGTCTCCGACTCGGGTCTGGTGCTGACCAACAACCACTGTGTCTGGGGCTGCATCCGCAACCTCTCGACCGATGAGCGCAATCTGTCCGACGACGGATTCATCGCCCGCACCCGCGAAGACGAGCTCACCTGCCCGGGTGAGCAGATCTCCGTGCTCCAGGAGATCGAGGACGTCACCAAGACCGTTGCCGATGCAACTGCGGGTCTGGCGAGCGGCGACGCCAACGAAAAGCGTGATCGCGTCCTTGCCCAACTGGCCGACGGTTGCGAGGAGTCTTCGGGTCTCGAGTGTGAGAGTGTGACGCTTTATCAGGGAGGGCGCTACCAGCTGTACAAGTACAAGCGCTACGAGGATGTACGGCTCGTTTTTGCGCCAGAGTTCGCAATAGCCGCGTTTGGCGGAGATCCTGACAACTTCGAGTACCCGCGTTATTGCCTCGACATGTCGATGCTCCGGGTCTACGAGGATGGGCAACCAGCAGACACCCCTCACTTCCTGACGTGGCGCGTCGACGGCGCCGACCCCGGGGAGGCTGTCTTCGTCTCCGGGCACCCCGGCTCCACAGAGCGGCTCCTGACGCTCGCGGAACTGCTGTCGTTGCGTCAGGGCCCTCTGCCGCTCGACATCGAGCTGACCGCCGAGCTGCGGGGACGACTGTCCATCTGGGCGACGACGAGCCCCACGGCCGAGCGCATCGTCGCTCAACGTCTGCCGAGTCTCGAGAACTCACTCAAGGTCCAGCGCAATCGACTCGGTGCACTTCACAACGAGCGTATGTTGAGTCTCGTCGAAGAGCGCGAAGCCGAAGAGCGTCGCGCCGTGCGCGAGCATCAGTCGCTCGGCCGGGAGTACGAGTCGGCGTGGGCCGACGTTGCGCAAGCTCTCGAACAGTACGAAGGATTCGCGACTCGACATCGCATGATCGCAGGCCGTCGGGGGTTTCGCAGCGCCATGCTCGCCAACGCCTTGACCCTCGTCGACGCAGCCCGTGAGCTCAAGCTCGGCAGCGCTGATCGACTGCCGCGGTTTCGCGATGCTGCGCTTCCTTCGATCGAACGGCGGCTCGGCGCTCCGATTCCTGTTAACCGTGAGTTCGAAGAGGTCATGCTCTCCTTCTCGCTGGAGAAGCTTCGCGAGCGACTCGGGCCCGACGACCCGCTCGTGCGGCGCTTGATGGGTACCGAATCCCCTCAGCAGCTGGCGCGCCGTGCCACATCCGAGTCCAGGATGGACGATCCGGAGTTCCGCACCAAGCTCTGGCGCGACGGTCCAGGAGCGATCGACGCCAGCGACGACCCGATGCTGGAGCTGGCTCGAGCCATCGCCCCGGACATCAGGTCTCTGACCGAGCGCTACGCAGAACAGGTCGAGGCCCCGATTCGGGCGGCGCACGAGACGATCGCGCGTGCCCGCTTCGAACTGTACGGCGAGTCTCGCTATCCCGACGCGACGTTCACGCTCAGGCTCAGCTACGGCCAGGTCGCGGGATGGCAAGAGGGTGAGGCCCAGGTCTCGCCGTTTACGACTCTCGCAGCGCTTCGTCCGCGCATTACCGGTCAAGATCCCTTCCGCTTACCCGACTCCTGGAAAGCTTCGTCCGAGCGCATTCCAGAGTCCACCCGCTTCAACCTCGTCAGCACGAACGACATCATCGGCGGCAACTCTGGCAGTCCCCTCATCGACAGCAAAGGGCTCCTCGTCGGCCTCGTTTTTGATGGCAATCGTCACTCGATCGCTGGACGCTACTGGTTCGATCCCGAGCTCAACCGTACGGTGTCCGTGCACCCGGCCATCATGGTGGAGTCCATGCGCAAGGTCTACGAAGCCGACGAGCTTCTCGAGGAGCTGAGCCTGCTCGAGACTCAGCCCTGACCGGGCTGAAATCCTCATGACGAAACGATCTGCTCTGCTGCGGCTCCTGGGCCTCCTCACAACGAGCCTCCTTTTTGTGTCCTGCGGGCGAGGAGACGCCGAGCGAGACAAGACTCCGATCTTGCTCCTGATTTCTCTCGACGGATTTCGAGCCGACTACCTCGAACGAATCGCCCCGCCGAACCTGACCGCGTTAGCCGAAAGCGGCGTGGTGGCGGAAGCCCTCATCTCGAGCTTTCCGACCAAGACGTTTCCCAACCACTACACCATCGTGACCGGGCTCTACCCGGTCAACCATGGCATCGTCTCCAACAAC
>JANQPS010001061.1 GCA_028285365.1 Thermoanaerobaculia bacterium
CTCCCCCGAGGTCCTCGACCTGGCGGTCTCGGTCGAGCTGGTCCACAACGCAACGTTGCTTCACGACGACGTGATCGACCTGGCGCCAACTCGTCGGGGTGCACCGGCTGCGCGCCTGCAGTTCGGCAATGCGGCCTCGATCTTCGCCGGCGACTGGTTGCTCATCGAGGCGCTGCGCCGGGTCCATGGCGCCGGAGTGCCGGGCGCCTTCGAAGCGCTGCTCGAGACCATCGACGAAATGATCAGAGCCGAGTCGCTGCAGCTCGAGAAGCGCGGCTGCCTGGACACCAACCGGGCTCTCTACTTCGAGATCGCCGAGGGCAAGTCTGCGACGTTGTTTCGTTGGGCGATGTTTGCCGGAGCCAGAGCTGGAGGACTGGACGAAGCGGGCACGAACGCCCTCATGACCTTCGGCTCCGACATGGGGATCGCCTTTCAGGTCATCGACGATCTGCTCGACTTTGCGGGAGACAGTCACGCAACGGGCAAGGCGCTCTTCACGGATCTGAGTGAAGGCAAACTGACCTATCCGGTCATCGTCGGCATGGAGCGTGACCCCTCTTTGCGCGGCATCCTCGAGAGAGTCGTCGCGCGCACCGACATCTCCGACGCAAACCCCGAGGTTTCGCTCGCCGAGCAGGCTCTGGTCGTCAGGAGTCTCGAGACGAGTGGCGCTCTGGAAGAGTGCCGGGCCTTCGCGCACGAGCGCGTCGAGCGCGCTCGCAGTGCCCTGGCGAGGCTGCCTGAGAAGGAAGCGGTCACCGCTCTCGCCATGGTCGCCGACTCCATCGTCTACCGAGATCGCTGATGTCCGTTCCACAGTCTTCGACGAAGTCAGCGGGCGAGCTCGTGCGACCGGTAGCCGATGGCTCGGGAGCCATGTTCGACGCAATCGCGCGTCGGTACGACTTTCTCAATCGGGTGCTGTCGCTCGGGCTCGATGCGCGCTGGAGGCGCGCAACCGTCGACGCGTTGGCGCTGCGCTCGGGCTCACGAGTTCTGGATGTTGCGACCGGTACCGGCGATCTTGCTCTCACTCTGTACCGTCGCTGTCGCGATGTGCGCGTCGTCGGGCTCGATCCGTCTGCGGAGATGCTCAAGATCGCGGACACCAAGGCGGACCGGGCCGGGCACCCCGACCTCGAGTTGGAGGAGGGTGACGCGCAGGACCTGCCGTTCCCTGACGAGACGTTCGATGCCGTCACCATCGCGTTCGGTATTCGCAACGTTCCAGATCGCGCCAAAGGCCTGCTAGAGATGAAGCGGGTCGTCAAGCCCAATGGGCGGATTGCCATCCTCGAGCTGGGTGAACCTCGTCGCGGTCCGTTGGCTTGGGGAGCGCGGCTCTATATTCGGTGGATCGTGCCCAGGATTGGTGCGCTCCTGTCCGGAAGTCGCGAATACCGCTACCTGCAGGAGTCGATTGCCGCGTTTCCGCCGTCGGACGAGTTCGGTCGAATGATCGAGGAGGCGGGGCTGGAAGTCGTCGAGATTCGACCGCTCTTCTTCGGCGTCAGCAACCTGTTCGTGGCGCGTCGTCGGAGACGAACAGACGAGCTCGCCGAGACGTCTCAGGACTCGGAGTCCGGATCGTGAGCACGAGCAACGCCTTCGAGGCTCTCGATCCGTCCAGCGAGTCGCCGCGCTGTCCTTCCGATTCGCTGACCGACACAGGTGGAGCCCGAAACGGAGACCTCGGCGACTCGCGCCGGGTCGGTGCGCCGAGCGGTCACCGGGGCTTCGAGAGCCTGCTGGCCAAGCTCGAGAGCCTGTGCTCCCTCACCGAGCCCATATGGGTGGAGCTTCCCGGTCCCGACGTCGAGCCTCGGCTGCTGGCCGGGCTCGATCCGGCGACTGACGCTTTCGTGTGGGAAGGTGCCGATGGATCGGCCTGGTGCGGCTTGGGCGCTGCGGCGCGAATCCAGGCGCGCGGTGACCGACGGTTCACGGAGTGTCGAGAACGCGGTGAGGCAGTCCTCGGTCGTCTAGGTCGAGTTGCTCTCGACGAGACGTCCACCTCCGTTCCGAGGCTCTTCGGCGGTTTCTCGTTTTTTGTCGGTGGCGCGA
>JANQPS010001073.1 GCA_028285365.1 Thermoanaerobaculia bacterium
TAGCGGCGTGCGGGAGGCTCCGAGCGCAGAAAGCTGAGAGGCTCTCGCAACACCTGCTGCACCTGAGCCAGGGTCACGGTGTCGACCTCACTCATCGGGCGGAGCTCGGCAAGCAGCCGCAACACCGTGCCCGGACGCCGCAGGACTCGAGCTGCAAGCTTCTCGAGAGCGTCGATCCAGACCCGCCAGCTGCCCTCCTCCGGAAGCTTCGCGAGCTGCTCGATGATCGGTAGCGCAAACTGCCTGAGAATCCGCAGCTGCTCCACCTCCCGCTCGAGTGCGCCTCGCCGGGAGCTCTCCTCCGGCCCCATCTCCTCGAGCTTGCGACCAAGCTCGCGCTCGAGACCATCGAGACGTCGTCTCCAGCGATCCACCCCGCCGACGACCGCTGCATCGATCAACAGGTGCTCCCAGCGCGCCGGCGCCGGCAAGCCACCGTGGCGGTCTGGGCCCGGCGACTCCTGATCGTCACCAGGCGGCTGGGCCTCTTCGTAGGAGTCGGGTACAAATCCAGGCTCGATCTCGGCATCGTCTGGGTCACGTTCGCCCTGGGCGACCAGACTGACGAGCACCAGCTGCTCTCCGCTCGGCTGCACCCACGGCACAGTGCGCGGCGGGGGTGACGCGTCCTCGGCCAGCGGAGGCACCTGGCCGAGCGACAGGTACTCGGCAAAACGCGACGCCGATAGGCGTTCCGAAGCGCATGCCAACAGCGCGAGAAACGCTCGGCCGGCCGGATCTGGCCGCGCTATGCCGTGAGTGAAAAATGCCGGAATGCTGGCCCGCTTGAGCGCGTCTTCGAGAAGCGGCAGATACTCGCCGCCGCCACGAACGGCGACACCGATCTCGTCGAAGGCCACCCCCTCTTTTGCGAGGTCGCGGATCCGTCGCGCCAGCTCGACACACTCCTGCCCCTCACCTGCCGCGGAGAAGAAGACGAACGACTCGTCCCCGTCGACACTCTCGTCGGGCAGATCGGGAATCTCCTCCTCGAAGAGACTGTGTTGGGTGCGCGACAAGCCGCTGGCGAGCACCGGCGGCTCCAGGAGCTCCGCCGACGTCCCGAGAGTTCTCTCGACCGCCCGAAGCGTCTCCTCGTCGCCAACCGGAACGGTGACGAGCACGTTTGGTGACGGCTTGGCCACCGCCGCGAAGAACCGCCGTTCCAGCGGCGAGCGCAACGAGAGATCCAGCCACAGCTGCGGCATCTCGAGCCAACCGAGACTCGCAGCCACGCCGTCCTCGATCGCGCGAATGGCTGACCTCAAGCGGAGCGAGCGATCGGCCAGACCCCAATCGCGCGCCGCCCGATCGAAGCGTCTCGTGAGAGCCGAGAGATCGGCACAGGTGCCCCCGAGCTCACGCAGCCGAGCGCTCGTGACATCGGTGCTGCGCAGCTCGTGGAGCGTCGATGCCACGGCACGAACGAAGCCGGGCTTGTCGGCAACCTCTCCCAGCACCTCGAGCTCACCAGCTGCGTCCGCTTCGGCGATCGCCCGAGCCGCGAGTGCCTGAGCACCGACGTCACTGAGCGGGGCGAGGCCTGTGCGAGCCAGGAGCGGCTCCGCCAAACCGCCCGCAAGCAGACTCAGAGTCGTGCGATGAAAACCCAGGGTCGGCACGCCCGAGCGTGCGACGTCTCGGATGAGATCGTCTCCCGCCAGTCGTGACGGCGCGACGACCAGGAGCGGCCGACCTGCGTCTGCCAACCACTCTCTAGCGGTGTCGAGCCGCAATGCGGCCGAACAGGACCTGACCGTCCACCGACGGAGATTCTGCGCTTCTTGCACGCACGCATTGTAAGCATCCGCCGCCTGACGGCTACAGCCAGACGACTATCCACGCCCAGCGAATCGCCGAGCGGCGTCGAGCGAGCTGCTCGCTCACCGACACCGTCCTCGGCGCTCGCGCATCAGCCTAGGGAGACGGAGCGGAGACCGACGCGCTGCGACTCACTCCCGAGAAGCCTCGTCCGGTTCCCTCGAGCTCCTTGGCGTTCTCGGTGGTCAGCTCCCGTCCGAAGAAGACCTCTCCGCTGATGGAGTCAGCGTTCTGTTCGGTGACCAGAAACGCAATCGGCGTCCGGGTCCCGCCGCCGCTGGTGATCATGCTGCCGTTGAACAGCGTCCCGTACTCGGTGTGCTCGATTCCTGGAACCGACGACGAGAACATGAGGCTGTTCAGGTTGACGTACAACGTTCCTTCTCCGTCCGGAGGCACGACGAGCCCGAACGGCCCGCCCATGCCCATGCCGTCGATGGTGACTGCGTAGGAGTGATCTGCTGGGTGCAGAGCCAAGAGCTTGGCGACCTTGTCCCGGGAGCGCACGGCCTTGGGAGCAACTCCCTCATCGACCACGAAGTCGACGAAAGCCACCAGCATCTCGTTGTTGGTTCCGTCACCCCAGGGAACATCGAGGGACGCGTCCGGGTTGGCCGCGTTGCCCTCCGAGTTGTCCCAAACCGCATCCACGGTCAGCAGGCTGCCGGCTGGAGCGGGAATCGGCTCATCGAGCCGGTAGATGTTCTGCCAGTCGTAGTCGTACTGAGGGACGTCCAGCACGATCTGCTCGGTACCGTCCGGCAGCGTGAGCGCGTACCTCATCGACTTGCCGCGCTGATGCATGTGAGGGAGAAACGAGATGATCGAGCTGTCTTGCGAGAACATGTAACGGGCCTGCTCGACGTGATGCTCTGCGCCGGCCGGAATCCACATGCCGGGATCCGCCGCGAACGCGGTGGTGATCTCCTTCTCGATCGGCCCCTCACCGAAGTAGAAGCCGAGCTTGGAGGCGTCGGTGCCAGCCTGTCCGCTCGGGTGGTAGTGCATGTTGAGCGAGATCAACTGGTTTCGCTTCAGAGTGTGACCGTAACCCTGCGGGAACACGGTGGGAGGACTCCCCGCGACCCAGACCCCGGCAATCGACGGCGCGTCCATCATTCCGGGGCGCTTCTTCGAAGCGTCGTTGAGGTAGCGGACGCTGTTGATCCCGGCGTTGCTGTCGTCGTCGTCTGACATCCCGAAAGGTCCGAGGTAGGTGACGACGTGGTGCAAGACGTTCGTGTTGCCTGGGAGCAGCTCGACAGCCTGAAGCCACTTCCCCTCAGAAACCTCCATGCCGTACACCTGCGTCATGAAGAGGTCCGGTCCACCTGCGGCAACGTCGACCGCATCGAGCTCGATGACGTAGTCCGGCTCACGTCCCATCTTCCAGCTACCAGCCTCCGGTAGCTGGGGGGGTGCAGGCATGAGCTCCGGGTCTCCTTCGACGGCTCCCTGTTCGACCCACCGCGAGACCATCGCGATCTCGTGATCCGACAAGCTGATGTCGTTGGAGAACTTCCCGTACTTCGGATTGGCGTCCCAC
>JANQPS010001125.1 GCA_028285365.1 Thermoanaerobaculia bacterium
CGGCACTGACCAGCACCCGCCAACCACCCGAGCCGACCGGAGAGGACCGCGCGCTTTCCCGCTCTTCGGCCACTCTGGTGAGCACCGCACCCACCCGCCGGGCTGACTCGGCCTTGCCCCCGAGATCTCTTTCACCGGGCTGAGACAGCGAATCCCAGATGCTCTCGAGCTCGGCCCGTCGCTCTTCGACGAGAGGATCCTCGGCGAGGCGCTGGCGCAGGTTCCTCTCGCGCTCCGCGTCGAGCTCTCCGGCCAGCAGCCGAGTGATCTCCCGATCGAGCCGGGGTCGCCTTTCTTGACCGTGTGCTGCGCTCACGTGGTAACTACTCACCTTTCCACTATGCGAAAACCGTCGCGAACTCGCCACGACGTCGCGTGCCCAGATTGCCATCTTAGAACCCACGGACCGGCCGTCGAAACTCCGTCCGTAGACGTCGCCATGGGTGTAACACGCAACGCTCTGGATTTCCTGCGCAATGCGATCGAGACAATCACTTCTGGCCCGGATTGCCGACCCAATCGACGACTCCCCGACTTGCCCCTTTGCCATCGAAGCAACAGCCACCGCTCAACCATCCTCACTCCTCCTGGTGGCCAGAAGCGTCCTCATGGCGCGAAAGAGACGGCTCTCGACCGCACCGACCGACACCCCCAGAGCCTCGGCGGTCTCTCGATAGGACAGCCCTTCCAGTTTCACGAGCACCACGACGGCTCGCTGCGCGGGCGGCAAAGACGCAAGCGCCTTGGCGGTCTGACTCCACGCCGAGCGGTCGTCGAGCTGGCGATGAGGATCCGCGCGCGGGTCGACCGGATCCAGAGCGGGCCGGTCGTCCTCGGAATCATCCGGCCACGGCAGGAACTGGGCGATCTTGCGGCGACGAAGAACGTTGAGGCAGTGATTCGAAGCCATCCGATAGAGCAGGGTGTACAGCTGCCCCCGAGGGGTGAATGTGCTCGCCTTGCGGTATAGCTTCAAGAACGTCTCTTGAACGGCCTCCTCGGCCTCACCAGGGTGCCCCAACATCGAGAGACACAATCGGTAGAGCCGTCGCTCGTGAGCCTCAACGATCTCGGCAAAAGCCTGCGAGTCCCCGCCGGCGGCGCTCGCGAGCAGATCCCACGCGTTCCTCTCAGCGGTCACGGTGGGAAGCGGCCCGGCCAGTCGCCGACCCGCAATAGAGATCCAAGCAGCTAGGCGACCGCCATCGAGAGGCCATCCAAGGCCCTTGCGAGATCATCAGCACTGGCAAACCGGTCGTCTGGCGTCTTGGCGAGGCATCGACGTATACAAGTCTCCAGGTCGTCCGGTATTCCGGGCCAGTGCTGGCGAGCCGGGGTGGGCTCGACGTCCATGTGCTGCCTCAAGATCTCCATCGGAGTCGACCCTTCGAACGGCAGCGCGCCGGTAAACACCTCGTACATGACGACACCGGTTGCATAGAGGTCAGTACGGACGTCCGGTGTCTGGCCACCGATCTGCTCTGGCGCCAGGTAGTGCGGCGTCCCCATGATCTGGTCGTCGGACTTTGGACCGGCAAAACTCTGTTGAGTCCTCGAGATTCCGAAGTCCATGAGCTTTGCGTTGCCATTGGCCTCCACCACGATGTTCTCGGGCTTGATGTCGAGATGGAGCACCTGTTGGGCGTGAGCCGCCGACAGGCCGGCGCACAACTGTTTGACTAGCCGAAGGCCCGCCGAGTACGGGATCGGGTCCGGTTGCTGGAGCAAGTAGCGCAACGTCAGTCCGCGCACGTACTCCATCGAGATGAACCAGTGCCCTTCGACCTCACCGAGGTCGAACGTCCGCACGACGTTGGGATGGGTGACGGTCCGGGCCAGGCGCAGTTCGTTCTTGAGCTGGTCGAGGTCGGCGCCACTCGCAAAACCCGTCCGCAACATCTTGAGCGCTACCAGGTCACCCAGTTCGCGGTCCAGCGCCTTGTAGACGATTCCCATGCCGCCGGCTCCGAGCACCTGCTGAATCTCGTAGCGATCGCCCAGCACCGATCCGGCGCTCAGCTCTTCGAGCGTTTGGAGGGAAGGAGCACCACCAGAGCCATCGCCCGACCGCGGCAGCTCGGTCGTCGCCTTGATGTCGGCCATCGAGAGGCGCTGACCGATGGCTACAGCGCTGCGCTGATCGAGAAGGTATAGCGGCTGGG